>JABDGP010000014.1 GCA_013285945.1 Bacteroidota bacterium
TTGAGTTCAAAAAGAGTCGGTGTCGGGTCTTTTAGTCCCTCGATCGGGTCTTTTAGAGCCAGCATCAACTCTCTGAGAACCCCCCATCGACTCTTTTAGACTCGAAGTTGACTCTTTTAGTCCCTCGATCGGGTCTTTGAGAGCCAGCATCAGCTCTCTGAGAACCCCCCATCGACTCTTTTAGACCCGACGTTGGCTCTTTTAGTCCCCTCGATCGGGTCTTTGAGAATCCCCATCGGGTTCACCTGCGCCCAACTGATTCCATTATTGACAGAAAGGAAGAGCGGTAGGTTTGCGTAAAGCGGACTTGTAGCGTCCCGAAGTATCTGGAAACCCGACCCGAGCTCTATCTGCCAAAGTCTCGCGTAGGTAAAGAAATGATGGGCTGCCCAAGACTAATAACGAATAACTAACAACGAACAATTGATGAATTGATCAGCAGGCTATGCCTTTTGTGCCTGAGTAATAAGTTCAGCAATCCCAAATTCTCCTTTCTTAGTAAAATCCTTGATTGGCCGCCAGTCAATTTCCTTTCCTTTGTCATCCTTGTCTTTCGCATAAATAACCGAGGAGCTATCTTTCAACAAGAGCCACGCAAACACTTCTCCTACAATTCTCCCACCAACCTGGCCCAACTGCACGGGGTTATTATCATCGATCGGTTTATGGCTGTTGAAATCATGCAGGGCTTCTGCAAGAATGTAGAACCAGAGCGGAGCATTTTCATTTATTGAAGAGAGCCCTAAGTCAGCAATTGATTTGTTCTGCTCGTCGCCAGGCTTACTTCCCGCCACGTTTGCTTTGCCTACTTTTAAATCCTTGTCGGAAATGACCGGAACCTTTAAAGCCTTTGCTACTTCCTGGCCCGACGGTAACTCCAGTTCTAGTCCGCGAAGCAGGTTGCGTGCGGCTAACGATGAAGGGTTGGAAGCAATCACACTTGGCAAGTGACCCAACGGGTCGACTAACGAAGTATCAATTTTGTAGGCTGGCTGTATCCGCTGACTTGAATTTTGGTTGGGCTTGTTGCCAAAATCAAAAAAGAGTTTCCAGTCAATAGCAAGATCATCAGCTACTGTATCAAAACCTGTCAGGTCAGGGAAAATAAAAAACCGGGAGCGATGTTGATTAAGTCGATATACAGGTCTTATCATCGAATGACCAAAGCGATACGCAGCCACCGAGAACTCTACTGGCATGAATGGCTCACTGTTGTTAGTATTGAAAAGTGTGAGCTTAGGTTTGTCTTTTTGTATGTCTGTCTTTTTTTTGAGGTGTGGAAAAATATCTTCAATCACATCTTTTCTTATGATAGTTGGGAGAAAATCGTTAATCACTACCCATTGATAATGCCACCGCACCAGCTTTTGCACATCACTGAATTGAACTACTTCACCGAGCCCTCTTTTAAAGTCAACAATGCTGTTGTGAAACCGTAAAAACATTCCCTGCAGTTGTGACACAATTTGATTCTCGTCGTTGCGAGGGTCACCGATAATAGCCCGATGTGCGCCACGAATCGGAGTGCTCCTTACCAAGTCATGCGTGTTTGGGTCTTCGGGATTACCACCAATTTTTTTTCCTAATAGAAATTTTATTCCGTCATCATCATAGAGATAGGGTTGATCATCGGGTCCGCGTCCATAGACGTTATCCAGATCAAACTTCGGTGTGCGATAATCGGTAAGCGCATTGATGTCGTTTTCTTTTTGCAAACTACTGGCCGGATCGAATGTAAGGTCGTGATCTATAAATTGCCCCAGATAAGTGTATCCTGCCGAGATACCTGAGTTTTCCTCATCATCCGATTCTGTCTCCGGTGTTGGTGGTACATCTGGCCCAGCCACCATAAACGTTGCCAATTTAGTAAGCTCATTCCTGTCGTGCACGGCTTTGGGCAGGGTAGGAAACATTCTGCCAAATTTCCCATCAAAAGATGGAGCAGTGCTTTTTGCTGATTTAGAGAGTACTGAGTTGAGTCCGCGTAGAATGCCGTGCTTCGATTTCATTTTCTTTATTTTGTGCGCTTACTCTTCTTAGGATTTTCAGCTGACTCCTTTGCTTTCGTTGGATTACAATTGCCGCAAGTTGTATTTGGCTGTCTTTCGTTCTTTGAATAAATATCTTGCTCCTGTTTCACCGCTGCTTCCGGGCCCCATGTAAGTCAATTGATACTGGCAGCCTTTCCAAATAAAATCGAGAACCTGCCGTGGCAACATTCGGCCGGTAGTCAGCCGATCGCCTCCTTGCCAAACCTGAAAAGTAGCGAGTTCTCCATCGAGTGCGCTTAGCTCAACCCGTAGCTGCAACTGATTCTCGTGAACTATATAATATGGCTTATCTGAACTGAAACTCATCCAGATATTAAACTCACCAAGCTTAACATCGGGGCAGGGCGAAACATAGGATGACATACTTGCAAGCCGAAATACACTTTCAGTTTCAGTCTTTAATGAAAGATGTTGCTGACCTCCGTCTCTTTCCATCAAAAAGAAAAACATGGCCAGAATGCCCGCCGTCAAAACGAATCCAAGGCCCAGCACCCAATACATTATTTTCACGCGTTTTTCCTGCGGCAGTGAGCTAACACCATATCGGACAACGATACCGGCTAGTCCAAAGAAACCTCCGCCAGGGAGTATGATTGTTAATACATCCTTCATTTCCATAATTAAATATGTCGCTCAGGATTAATTTATTTATAATCTCCTGGGATAAACTCCTACGGAAATTTTACCTGAGTTTCAGAAAGAAGGAATATGTGGATGCTTGGTAGAGATAAGAACCAGAGAGATTTTAAAAGGGGTGAAGGGAAATTTTCAGGTAAATGCGTTGATTAGTATTACTCCAATCAAACCCGTAAGTGAAATAATCATTTCCATCATCGACCAGGAAAGGAATGTTTCTTTCAGCGTCAGGTTGAAGTATTCTTTAAACATCCAAAACCCCGTATCGTTCAAATGTGAAAACATTAAACTTCCCGATCCGATTGCAAGCACAATTAGTTCAGGTCGAACACTTCCCGATAGCATTGGTAAAACAATTCCTGACGCAGTAAGTCCTGCAACGGTGGCAGAGCCGAGCGATAGCCGAAGGAGAGCAGCTACCGACCACGCGAGCAACAGGGGAGAGAGATTAAGTTCAAACGCAAATGACTTGATGTAATCACCAACACCACTATCTACGAGCACTTGCTTAAACCCACCGCCAGCCGCGATAATGAAAATAATCACGTAAATCTCCTTTACAGAGATAACCATGAGATCAAAATTATCTTTTAACGGATTTTCCTTTCTTGCACTCAAAAATAAAAGCGCCAAAACTAAAGCCAGACTAAGTGCTACAATTGGATTACCGAGAACATCAGCATATTCGATTACAGATTCTTGAGATGAAAGTGATTTTATTATTGTGGCAATACCAATCATGGCAACTGGCAACATGGCAATGAAGAAGCTTAGCGACTTTGATGGTAACTGCAGGAGTGGGGCAGGTATTGTAACTGCTGACGGAGCAACCATTTTCTTAGACTGGATTACCTTGGCAAATAACGGACCTGCGAGGATTACTGCAGGGACGGCCAGAAGAAGCCCATTCACTAATACTTTTCCTAGGTCGGCATGAAAAATTGATGCGATCGCTGTCGGTCCCGGGTGCGGTGGCAAAAAACCGTGCGTTACAGAAAGTGAAGCAGCCATCGGTATTCCCACAAAAAGAAGTGGCACCTCCGCTGTTGCTGCAATCGAAAATATCAATGGGATTAAAATCACAAAGCCTGCATTGTAAAAAAGTGGAATACCAACGATAAACCCTGTGAGCATTACAGCCCATGAAATGTTTTTCTTGCCAAACCAGCCTACCAGGGTTTGAGTAATTTGCTGAGCAGCAGCGCCAGTGGCTATTATTTTTCCAAGCATTGCACCGAGACAAAGTACAACGGCCATACTTTTCAAAGTATCATATATGCCAAAGCCAATCGACTTAATAGTTTCAGAGAAGCTCATTTGTTCTGCAAGACCAACTGCCAGTGAAACAATTGGGAGTGCATACTGCGGCTTTACTTTTAACAAGATCAGTATCAACAATAATAAGATGCCTAAGCCTAGAATGACTAAAGGCATATTAGCAAATTGGGTTTACGAATAGGATTGCTACCATGTTTCTGCTTTAAAATAGTTTTTCAACTGCTGAATAGAGTGCTTTGTATTTCTTAAACGAGTCTGAATATACTTTATGAGCATTAAGATTGGGAATGAAATCTTTAGATGAGCGAGACGAAAAATTCGCTTGTACCTGCAGTGTCTTAAATCCAAGGATTATTGCACCCATGCCTGAAGCGTCCTGAGTCTCTTGAAGAGTCAGTTTTTCACCCAGCACATCAGACAATATCTGTATCCAATTCTCTGACCGGGTAAATCCTCCGCTCACAATTTTCCGCTCACGTTTACCAACCAGTTCTTCAGTACATTCGGCAATCCATCGGATTTGAAAACAAATTCCTTCAATCAAGGCTCGCTGAAAATGCTGCTTATTATGTTCGATTGAAACGCCAAAAAAAACTCCGCGGGCATTCGGGTTGTAGACTGGTGCCCGCTCACCCAATACATGCGGAATCATTACCAAACCCTGGCAGCCGGGAGGAACTTGCATTACCTCGTCAACAAAACCAATAATATCCGTACTTGCGTTTGAATCGATTTGCATTGTATACCAACTCAATAATGCGGCGCCATTATTGGTAGCGCCTCCGCAGATGAAGGTGCTGTCATCCAAAATGTAATTGAATATTTTTCCGTTAGGATCGATCATTCTGCTTTTTGAGGCGACACGCACAGCCCCACTGGTTCCTATAGTAATTGATAAATCCTTTTCACTCATAGCCTGGCTACCCAACTGCGCCAGACATCCGTCACTTGCACCAATAACAAGAGGCACATTCTCCCAGCCTGATTCTGACGCTATTTCTTTATTGATCGTTATCGCTGTGTTTACCGGAACTGCGCGCGACAGCTTCTCTGCACTTATGCCAGCCAATGATAAGGCCAGGCTGGACCATTGCTTTTTATTAAGATCAAATAGTCCTGTAGCTGAAGCAGTTGAATGATCGATGATAAACTCTCCTGTTAACTTGAAAAAGACATATTCCTTAATTGAAATGAATTTATACGCTGAAGTAAAAGCATCTTGATTATTCTCCTTCAACCACATCAGTTTGCAAAGAGGCGACATCGGATGCACCGGTGTGCCCGTAGTTGCATACAGTTGCTGTGATAATTTTTCATGGATTAAATAATCGGCCTGAGAAGTACTCCGTGTGTCTGACCAGACTATGAGACCCGTTAGGGGTTGCCCATGCTTATCAACGACCATGATACTATGCATGGCAGCACTAAAACAAATCCCCGAAACCTTGCGTTTACTCGCCAGAGCTTTCAGAACCTTAACAACAGATTGAAAAACCAAATCAGGGTCTTGTTCTGCAAAGCCGCGTTGGGGGAATGAGGTAGTATAGTACTCCTGATGAGAACCGATAATTTTTCCATCGGCTTGTACCACAAGGCCCTTGGTACTTGTAGTGCCAATGTCGATAGAGGCAACAGCTGGTTGGTTGGATGATTGATTCACTGGCACAGTCAATTGCAATATAAGTTATTTGATCCTTCAGAAACGTGTTTCAAATGAGTGATCACAAAAAGCAGTTATAATCCATAAAATTTCCTTTACTTCATCCCTGTTAAATCGTAGAATAATGCCCGTTATATTAGAAGTAACCAATCTTACCAAAACATACGACAACAATGTGCACGCAGTAAAAGGGATTTCCTTTTCTGTAGAACGCGGAGAGGTCTTCGGAATCCTTGGCCCGAATGGTGCAGGCAAAACTACGACCTTGGAAATGATTGAGGGATTGCGACCGATAAGTTCGGGTGAAGTAATTTTAGATGGTATTAAGACCGCTGAAGAACCTTATCGTGTAAAGCAGCGCATTGGAATTCAACTTCAGGCTTCTGCATTTTTTCAGAACCTTAAACTCACCGAGTTACTCGAAATGTTTGCCGACCTGTACGGCTCGACGATTAATTCGCTTGAACTGCTGGCCGACGTAGGTTTGAAGGACAAAGCCAATTTTCTTGTAAAGAATCTTTCGGGAGGGCAGAAGCAGCGATTTTCAATTGCAACAACGCTCGTCAACCGGCCGGTGATGGTCTTCCTGGATGAACCAACCACAGGGCTCGATCCGCAAGCCCGAAGAAATCTTTGGGAGCTGATCGCCCAGATCAAAAGCCGCGGTACTACAGTTATTTTGACAACTCACTATATGGAGGAAGCAAAATATCTTTGCGACCGTGTAGCCATCATGGACGATGGAAAAATAGTTGCACTTGACTCTCCCGATCAATTGATCAAACAATTATTGGCTAGAGGTTTCAAGCCGCATGTGGAAGTTCCACCAGCAACATTAGAAGATGTATTTATTGACCTTACCGGAAAAACCCTTCGCGATTAATATGAACCAGAACACACGATCCTTCCTGGCACTGACCAAAGCTTCTTTGAAAATGTACTATCGTAATAAGGGCGCGATCATTTTCTCGTTGCTTATACCTGTTGCACTATTGTCAATTTTTGGCTTTCTGTCAAAAGGCAGTGGCAGCTCTATTCAGATCGGCTTGACTAACCATGCTACCGGAGAATTGCCTAAACAGTTTGTGGAGACATTAAAAAACATAAAGGCATTTAAAATAAAAGAAATAACTGAAGAAGAGGCGACTGCCGAGTTGGGTAAAGGTAACCTTGACCTTGAAGTAATCATACCAGAAAATTTTGGCGCCATAGAAAATGGCAAACCGATAACAAGTAACATCCAAACACTGTTCAATAGTGCGAAACCGCAGAGTGGGCAGATCGCCAATTTTGCCATCATCGAAATTGTTTCAAACATTGACCGGAAGCTGACAAACTCACCCTCGGTATTGTCAGTGAAGAGTACGGGTGTTACCACAAACAACCTGGGCTATTTTGATTTTATCCTTCCGGGAATTTTATCCATGACGATTATGCAACTTGGAATTTTCGGAGTTGCTTTCAGTTTTGTAGCAATGAAAGCAAGCGGAGCACTCAGAAGAATTCAAGCGACACCTGTTCACCCGCTTTATTTTGTCTTAGCACAAGCTACTGTGCGGCTATTGGTCACATTGGCTACAGCTTCGCTTTTAATTGCATTTGGTACCTACATCTTTGGGTTTCATATGGTAGGCAGTTATTTCAATTTTGCAATTGTAGCAATTATCGGCATTCTGATTTTTTTGGGTATCGGTTTTGCCATTGCCGGTTGGGCGAGAGATGAAACACAGGTGGCTCCTGTTGCAAACCTAATTCAACTTCCAATGTTATTGCTCTCCGGAGTTTTCTTTTCAAGAGATGGTTTCCCTTCCTGGTTAAAAACGATCACAGATTATTTTCCTCTTACCTATGTGAGCCACGGCCTTCGTAAGATCGCCAATCAAGGAGCGAGCCTCGCAGAACTGTTACCAGATTTAATTGGAATGGGCGTGTGGCTGATTTTAATTTATATTCTGGCTGTTCGGGTTTTTAAGTGGGAGTGATTCCTTAAAAAAATAAGGGAGGCTTTTTGAGCACTCCCTTTGAGGATATTTATGAAAAACCACGAGAACTAAACGTGATGATGACGTTTGAATGTGTAGGTGGTTGTAACGCCTCCGGTAGTGATCGTATAATTCTTATCACATACGCCTGTTCCGTAATCGATTACCGAAACTGCATCACCAACTGTTAAATTGACGGTTCCTGAAACCGGAATAGTTCGTGAGCAGTTATATTCAAACCAAATTGGTTTGGTAATCGAAGCGCTAAAGGCAACGCCCGCGCGATTCATGCCGCTAATCGATCCTGTAACTTCCCGAGACTCCATATCTCTCTCAAAAGCACCTACGTGGATATATTTGTTCGTTAGAGTTCCACCCCAGGTTACGGAAGTTCCATTGGCATAAGTGATTTTGGCATTTTGAATTGTTAGTGTCGAGATGGCATCAGATGTAGATACACTTACAAAGCTGCCATCCACTGTCACTGAATCCAATTGATACCCTTGGAAGGTCACACTCTCTGTAAGGCTGTAGGTGATGCTGTCCTTGACACGAACTATAAGTTTAAAAGCATCGATCAGCTTTCCTCTTCTTATCTGGGTCGAATCTTTGCAAGAAGTGCCTGTGCCATAATCGATCGTGAGTGTACCACTATAAATAGTGCTATCGGGATGAGTACGATCAATAGCAAATGACCCACTGATAGAAGGAGCACAGCCTACGTCATCGCCTCCATCCGTTCTTTCGTTAGGGGCATATCTTCCGTTACTAATTCCTTTTCCGGCCAATGCCGAACCGGTAGCGTTCATGGCATCTTGCGCAACAGCAACAATTTGACTGTTATCCTGGGCAGAAAGTTCTGTTTGTGCTTGCATAGAAGCCGCGGTCTGTGTGCTAAGGTTTTCCTTTTGACAAGAAATAACGATTAAAAAAGCTAGCCAACTAAATCGAACGACAGATTTCAACATACGTGTTCTCATGAGTCTTTTGTTTTAATTATCAACACTGATTATCAACACCGATTCTATTCTTTATATTTTCTTTTCCAAAGCAGCGATACGGGCTTGCGCTTCGTCTTTGCCAAAACCCAAGGCTAACTTATACAACTCAAGGGCTTCTTTTCGTGTGTTCTTCTTTTTCTTAGGAGCAAAATGTGTTCGGTTAGCTGTTTCCTCTACGGCCACAGCTCTCGCAAAAAAGTCCTCCCCCTGATCGACCGAAGATTTGATGAGCAATTGATTCACCTGCTCCTGCAAGCTGGTGGCTTCATTCTGCTTAGATTTTATTTGATTCAGTTTATCTTCAATCTCAGCTTTCTGCAAACTCACCGTACTAGACAAATTTAGATTCTGATTCTTAAATTCTTCCAGTTGCTCTTTGAGGGCTGTGAGTTCATGATCACGAACGCCAAGGTCTCCCTTCAGTTTTTTTATGGCGCTGGCATATGCTGCATCATGGTCTCCATACTTCCGGGATGCTTTTTCGAGTGCTTCAATCTTATGCTCTGCAGTGCGAACATATTGGCTGATATCTTGCAGTCTGCCTGCATAGGACTCAAAACTGATTCCTTCCACCGTTTTTACACGAAGCATTTTTCGATTTGCATCGATTGAATCTAAAAGTGTGCCGACTTCCATCATCGTTTCTGTCAGCTTCTGGTTTGCCTGAAGTTCGGCGCGAAGTGAATCAACGGTTTGTTGCGCTAAGTCCTTTTTTCTATGATCACAACTGCTGCTCATAAGCCCAACTACAGACAACATCAAAAGAATTCTGTTTTGCATAACCTTTTTGTTTAGTGAAATAATTGCACGTCGGTTCTGGGAGATTGAACGTGAATTCGGGAATAAAAATTTGCTGCTCAAGGCCGAACTGTCGATACATCCGATCTTCGGTTGAATCAGCCGATAACTTGTCCAAGCTCAGGGTCTATATAAGTTTTGAAGGCGATATCAAGAATTATTTTTAGTTGACAGAACATCGAAGCCATCAGTCGCTCATGGAAAAAGATGTACAGTCACAGATATCGTATTGATAATTCAAGTATTCGAAATTAATTTTCATTATTAAGTCTTGTCATACTTGGCTGCAGATCTAAAAAAGTTATGGCAGCACAACTTCCCGACAAAGTTTTATTAAATAGAGTTCTTATGCAGCTCTATTCAAATCCCTTAGAACACTACTGGATTCGTCTGGATAAAAAACGCCCCGCATTTTATCCTTTACCAAATTGCCGCCGTGGTTATGTTGCCACATGGGAGATAAAAGACAATCAACTATTCCTGAAAAGCATTGATGGAAACTTTGAAAAAAAGACTCTTTTCTTTGGAAAGGAAACAGCACGATACACTTTGAAAATTCTCTTCCCCAAGGCCGACAATAGAGTAGTAAAGGCCAACTGGTTTTCCGGAAAGCTTAGAATCCCGCAAGGAAAAATGACTACTTATGATGAAGACTATGGTTCGCGTTTTGAACAGGAGATCATTATTACGGTTGAAAATGGTGACGTTGTTAAGATGGTCACTATCGATTACGCCAAGCGAGTCTTAATTGTCAATGCTCAGACGGGCAGGAGGGCGGCATACCATAAATGACATTCATTGAAATTCTTGCTTATTTGAACCGGCGATTACGGGCTGGTAAGTTTCCTAGTTTCCTTCGGCTATCAAAATCCGGTCATTAAATCTGTTTGAAATAGATAATATTGCGGTAATATTATCTTAACACCATATGTCCGTTAGTTCATCTCATCAGATCAAAGTCTGCCTATTTCTAAGTATAATACTCTTTATAGGTTTTCCGAATTCCGAAGTTGCCGCCCAAATCTCTCCACCGGGGCTGGACGATACCAGGATCGTTCTTTTTGGAGCATTGGGAATTAACCAGTCTATTGGAAAGAAGTGGTTTAATCAATCCTATATAGGTGTTTCCAGGTTTAGTGATCCCAATAATAATTCGATACTAAAAAAACAGGCAATTGATGTTGTCGAGCAACAAACGTATCGACAGTTTGGAAAGCACTGGCAATTAGCTTTCTGTCTGAGTTTCCGTGGCCAAAATATGTATTCTGATCAACCACCATATGACGATGATATTCCATCACTGCGCAGGGAGATTCGTTATTACTTAAGATTGTTTTATCGTCATCAGTCGGGGAGGTTTTCGTTTGCTTATTCACTTCGCCCTGAGTGGCGGAATTTCTATTCACCCGACTGGAGCAACTTTTATGAGTCTCCAAAAGCGTTGCGTTATCGGGCGAAAGCACAGGCAGGCCTTACTTTAGGTAACGGCAAAAATAATTCCATTATCATTTCAAACGAGGTATTGTTTGTACAGGTGCAACAGCGGCAAGAGCAAGGTGATCTTAGGTGGACTCCGGTATCTTTTTCTGAAGACCGAATTGCGACCTACTATCGCCACACTTTCAAAAAGCCTTCTATTATCCTAGATCTTGGTATGATGCAGCAACTAAATTTTAAGAACAGCAGCTTTGTCAATGACTTCGTTCATTTTGCATTTGACGTTCTTTTCATTAATCCCTTTGGAACAGGCCAAAAGAGAGGACAAACAGCAAATTAACAATATGTTAATTCCATAATATTGACTTAATATTCCAATAACATTAGGACTCTACTTTGCGATCAAATTTCACGATCTGCTAACCTCTTGTTCACTGTGCATCTAAATAAATGGCTTTCTAAACAAGCTGCTTTTACCTCTTTTTTGATCTCAATTTCTTTCTGTTCATTAGCTCAATTCCCCGAAAGGCTGAAAGATGGTTATAAAATAATTCTATCGCCCGACAGCACCAGATTTTTGAAACTGAGTATGTTAGCTCAATTCTGGGTACGCAATACGCAAAATGTTCCGGGCACAACCGTGGAAAATATTGCCCAAGCAAATACCAGTGACATGAGCATCCGGCGTCTCCGTTTTATATTCAGCGGAGCATTAACTGATCGTGTCAATTTCTTTGTTCAGTTCGGGCAAAACAATCTGAACTACCTTTCGGCACGGAAAACAGGTAGCTTCTTTCATGATATAACTGCAGACTATGCTGTAGTGAAAAAGCATTTCTATTTAGGTGCAGGACTGAATGGATGGAATGGCCCGTCGCGATTTTCCAACAGCACATTATCGAGTATTCCAGTTCTAGACCCCCCCGGGTATCAGGAAGTCACTAATGACACTTACGATCAGTTTGTGAGAAGGCTTGGTGTTTATGCAAAGGGTAAACTTGGGAAACTTGATTATCGCATTTCGGCAGGAAAACCATTTGTGATTCAAACAACTTCAGGATCGGGAACAGAAGCAATCAATACAAACTCAGCTTTCTCAACGTTGCCCCCCAATTTAGTTTATCAGGGTTACTTTATGTACCAGTTTTTGGAACAGGAGAGCAACTTTGCTCCAAGCATTGTCGGTAATTATTTAGGGAAGAAAAAAATCTTCAACATTGGTACAGGGTTTTATTATCAGAAAAATGCGATGTTCCGTTACTCCAACGTGGCAGCTAAGGATACAGTAAGTCAGGATATACGGCTATTTGCATTAGACGTATTTTACGATTCCCCGATAAACAAAGAGAAGGGAAATGCATATAATTTGTACATGTGCTATTCGAACTATAGTTATGGAACAAATTTTATTAAAGTCACTGGCCCAGATAACCCAGCTACAGGATCCAAAACGACAGCGACTTCATTTGACAAGGCTAACTTCGGAAATGCTTTTCCATATTTAGGAACCGGAAACATTGGTTATTTCCAAACAGCCTACAAGTTTAGAAACAGATTGTTGAACGATCAGGGAACCTTGCAACCATTTTTTGATTTTCAATATTCACGTTACGACCGGCTGGTTGATCCAATGTACGTTTTCGATGTGGGTGTGAATTGGCTGATCTATGGCAACAATGCAAAGGTTACTCTTAATTATCAAAACCGGCCGTACTTTACTGAGAATAGTGCCGGTGCTTTGGTGCAGAACAAGCGATTAGGAGAACTGGTAATCCAATACCAGGTAGCATTTTGAGGTAAAAGAGTTTATATAAACACAGGCGCATTCAATGAAGCCAACAGAACCCAGTCTGTCGCGTATAGTTAGGCTGATACTTTTCACAGTTTAAGTTGATTTGATAGCGAAAAGGTGGTTAAGGGTAATGTGATCTCCACTTGACCCTATGGAAAATAATTCTGAATGTTGATCCTTTTCCAAAATCAGACTCCGCTAAAATTTCACAATCAATTTTTAGTGCTGCCTCTCGTGCGATATAAAGACCTAATCCACTGCCGCTAGATTTCTCGTTACCTCTAAAAAACATGCTGAAAATTTTAGACAATACCTCCGGTCTAATCCCTTCGCCACAGTCTTCAATAAGCAACTCTAATTGGTCTTGTTGTGATTTTGTACTGATTTTGATTATGGCTTTCTGGTTTCGTTTCCGGAATTTGATTGAATTACTTATGATGTTTCGTAAAATTATTTTCAACCTTACCTTGTCGCTAACAAGAATCGCCGATTCAATATCATTCAAATCAACATCTATCTCTTGCGCTCCGTCCATGAACTTTAGATCTTCAAAAATTTCTTTGCACAACTCCTTCACATCAATTTCTTCCTTACGCACGCCCATTCGTTTGTTGCGAGAATAGTCAAGTACTTCCTGAACGAAGGTTTCAAGCTTGTTCACACTTTTTTCAATTAGGTCAAACTGCATACGATGATCGCTTTCCTCTTTGGTCATTCGACTGATGTTCACCAACCCCAGGATCGACTTCATCGGAGCACTGAGATCGTGAGACACACTGTAAACAAATCGGTCCATCTCAGAGTTGACGAGGTTGAGCTCGATGTTTTGTTTGTTAAGCCGATACTCACTCAATCGCATGTCAGAAACTAAACGACCAGTGATCGTGGTGAAGACATACAACAGACCTGTACCTAATTGCGTCTTCAGCATTTGGCTCTCAAGAAACAGCCCTGGTGAAAAACTTTCCTGCGTAGCTGCCGGGATGAAATAGGTTATAATTAATATGTAGGAGTTCATCAAAATGGTCACGGCAAATCCAAAACGTATGGCTACGTACAAGGAAAGAATTCCGTTGAGAAACCAATAGTCAACAAAACTCAGGTAATAATTAATAACGTAAGCTGTTGCTCCAATGGCGAGCAATTCAATCCATTGTAAAAGGGAATATCTAGTTTCGAGCTCGTCTTCATTTTTAATTTCGGACAACATTAAACCATACCTGGCCATTACCTTTCCCAAAACGAACAGAAGTGGAAGCGAGACACAGAAGGCAGAAATGAAGTCTCCAAAGCCAGTTGTGATCACAAGGTTCCAATACTTGTCTTTCGGTGCGTCGCCTGCTAATAAAAACACAAGCTCTAAAATAATTTTATACACCACCAAGGGGATAGAAATTCCCAACAGCAAGAAGTAGATTAAATTTCTAAGGTTTGGAAGGCTGACATTTCCTCCTGCTACTCGAACGAACAAAAGCCATGAGAGAAAGGCAAATATAACTTCTACAGATCCATAGACGGGCCACAAATTAACTCTTTGCAACCCCCAAAATCCGGCACACAAAGTAGCATTCAAATAGAAAGTAAAGAGTACGCGTGGCCCCCACCAATATGTTAACGCAATGGCAAATGGTATAGGGAAATAGAAAAGAGATGTGCCTGAACTGATCTTGGCCTCGAGAGAAATCATGGTGCAGGCAAAAAAAATGGGAAGAGGAACTACCCACGTCCACCATGGGAGCTTCTTTTCAGAAGATTTCCATCCAGTCAAGCTCATATTCAAAGATGTAATCGAAAAATACTGAAGTGAGCTTAGATTCCCAACGGATCATTGCGGGCGAAACACAACTATCTTCACCTAAGCACACGGAAATCTCACAAGCTTAGCATTTTCAAAATAGGGATCCCTGAAAACCGGCTATATTTGACAATCAACAATCACCACCGATCGGTTTTTAGTTGAAATAACTCATGGACATTGAATTTAAATCCCTAAATAAGTTTTCAAGACTTTCGGGGTTTCTTTACTTAATAGTAATCGCTGCAGGTCTATTTGCTGAGGTCTTCGTACGTCAGGCGATGGTTGTCTCCAATGACCCAGTAGCAACAGCGAACAACATTCTGTCTTCTGAAATGTTTTATCGCGCAGGCTTCGCTGCCGATCTGATCAATTTCATTTGCGGGTTACCTGTAATACTATTTTTTTGGATTTTGTTCAGGCAGTCGCATAGATATATTGTTACCCTTGCGATTTTGTTTGTGATTATTTCCAATGCGATAGTTGCGACTAACCTATCCAATCAGCTTCAGCCTTTATTAATCTATGGAAGTGCAAACTACTTGCAGAGTTTTCAGCCTGGTCAGCTGGCGGTATTATCCGCTGTGGCACTTAAAGTACAATCCCAAGGTTATGCGATTGGATTAGTTTTCTTTGGTTTTTACTGCATCATTATTGGCTATCTTATTTTCAAAACCGACTTTATTCCAAAAGTACTTGGAATCCTATATGCTTTGGCAGGCTTGAGTTACATTATCAGCAGCTTTACCATGTTTCTTTCATACGGTTTCAATAACCCATTATTTCCATATATTTTATACCCCGCTTTTATTGGAGAATTTTCGGTTTGTATATGGCTTTTAGTGATGGGGATAAGAGAGCACAAGTCCTAAAAGCGAGCACTGATCTTTTCTCTAAAAGAACATCTGAATTAACGGTTGTGCTACTAACAGACAGGTATTAGGTCGATGATGGCTTAAACCGTTAGCGCATCAACAAACAACCGCTTATATAATCCTTGGGCACATTTCACTCAAAAAAAATTCCATTAACTAGAATTCTGCAAAAAATTATTTTTTTACTTTTATGTTTGAGCGTATGAAAATAGCGGGGCTTTCAATCATTCTGAGCTTAATCCTTTGCGCAATTGGGTTATTATTCTGGCATCAGGAGTTAAAGTACTTACGCCCGACCCCCGTACCTCGCGACTATAAAGTCGTTTTAACTAATGAGGTGCTAAGATTTGACGATAGGTTACTTTCACAAAAACACTCCAAGCACAAGCTTTTGCACTTCTTTAGTCCTGATTGCCCATGCTCAAGGTTCAATCTCAAGCATTTTTTTTCGCTGAGAAGAAAATACATTAATGAAGTGGATTTTTATGTGGTGATTTCGAACGCCGAAAGGATAGAGGCGACAAAAAAAATGATTGATCCAGACATCCCCATTTTGATCGATACCGATAAAAAGTTAGCAACAGCGTGTGGAGTATATTCCACTCCACAGGCTGTTCTCATTCAAACTGACAACAAATTATATTTCAGGGGAAATTACAATCGCTCCAGGTATTGCATTGATAAAAGCAGCAACTATGTTCAAATGGCACTAGACTCGCTAAGTATGCAAAAGGCCCCTCCTCATTTTAGTGAGTTGGCTACAAAATCCTATGGGTGCGGCATTTCAGAAGATAAAAACGCATCACTATTTCAATGAATTATTCTTTGGATCATAATCAATCACTAAGTGATAATGCGCTTCGTGAGCTCTATTACGATATTTATCGTAAGGCTGATAAGATCATAAATATCCTGTTGGCTTTGATGTTCCTCTTTGGAATGTTCATAGCCTTTTTTTATGATACATGGCTTATTGCGTTAGGTGTGGGGAGTCTTTGTTTATTGGCCTATTACGCAACCAAAAAATTATTACCTGATTCGAACTTGTATCAGTACGTGTTGAGTGCGATATCCGCCATTTTCGCTGCACAATATATCTATCAAATGCATGGAATGGCCGAAATGCACTTTTGGGTGTTTATCAGTTCAACTGTCCTTATTATTTATCAAAACTGGAAACTCCAAATGCCATTGATCCTGATTGTATGTATTCATCACGGGTCATTCGCATATCTTCAATATTCAGGTTACAAAGAGATATATTTCACTCAGCTGGATTATATGGATATGACCACGTTCATATTTCATGCTGTCTTGGCGACATGTGTGTGCATGGTTTCAGCCTTCTGGAGTTACAGGATACACAATCGGACAGTTACAGATGCCTTGAATTTGAAAATGCAATTAGAGTTACACGAAGAACTTGAGCAAAGCTCAGAAAAGATGGATGAACTCAACAAGCACCTGTCAACTGCCAACGAGGAGGTGCAAAACAAAAACAAAGAATTACAGGCTTCTGAGGAAGAACTTAGACAAATCAATGAAACCTTAAATGAACTCGTTATCCATCGGACCGAAGCGCTTGAAAATCAAAATAAAAAACTCCTCGAGTACGCTTTTATAAACGCTCATAAAGTTCGAAGTCCATTGGCCAGAATTCTGGGATTGGTTAACTTAATAAGGCTTGAGGTAGAATTAAGTAAAGAAGGGGAAGAAATCATGGGTCGCCTTCTTCATTCGTCGAATGAATTGGACAGCATCTTAAACGAAGTAAAAGTAAATCTTGAGGATGCGGAGTTTAGGGACACATCTTCTAATGAAGAAATAAGGTAGGAGGAAATAATATTCAGGCAGTCATAGCCTGCGCTAAATGCCATTTTCGTTTAAAGGTTGTCGATTCTCTTTTGAATCGTCTTCCTGTCAGTTTGAGTGCGTGCAAGTGACAAGGCAGTTCGAAAATGCTGTTTGGCCTTTTCATTGTCTAAGTCTTGGTAAAGTTCTCCAAGCAGCATAAAATAAAAGTGATTGTCCGCCAATTTCAGCTTTTCAGCCTCTGAAACAGCCTCGTGCTTCCCGTTTACTTTTGAAAGAGCAAAGGTCCGGTTGAGTGCGGCAATGGGAGAGTATTCAATTTGCAGCAACTGATTATAGAGTTGCAATATGTTCTCCCATTTTTCTAAAGTTTCCGATTTTTGGGTGTGCCAATAGGCGATGCCAGCCTCCAGGTGGTATTTTGAGATTTTATTTTCCCGTGCAGCAAGATGAAGATAATAGGCACCTTTTGAAATCAACTCATAGTTCCAAAGTGTTTCATCCTGGTCCTGATATAAAATTATTTCTCCTCTGATATTCTTTCTTGCTTCAAACCGTGAAGCATGAAAACACATTAAGGAAAACAAAGCATTCGCACTAGTTTGATTTGTTTGTTTGTTTTCATGCAGCAGATAAGTTAACCGCATTGCCTCCAGGCAAAGATCTTCGCGTATTATACTGTCCTCACTTTCGGAATAGTAGCCTTCATTAAAAAGCAAATAAAGTATTTTTAAAACGGTTTCTAATCGGGAGTCTACTTCGGCTTCGCATGGAAATTCAAGTTGAATTTTTTCCAGCCTCAGTTTTTCTTTAGCCCTGAAAAGTCTTTTGTTAATTGTTTCTTTATTAGTCAGAAGAGCGTTTGCGATTTCATCAATACCGAAACCGCAAAGAATTCTAAGCGACAGGCTTATTTGGGCGTCAGTAGAAATTGATGGATGGCAAATGGCAAACAGCATTTGTAATTGACTATCCGTAATGTTTTCTTCCGACAAATCGATCTCGGGGACTTCATAAGAGGAATGATTTAGTTGACCGGAAATTTTTTCGGCAAATACGCGATCGCGGATCAAATGATTTTTGGCCTTGTTTTTTGCAACATAATAAAGCCAGGCGGTGGGATTTTTTGGAACTCCATTGAATGTCCATGTTTCGAGTGCCGATAGAAATGTTTCGCTTGCGATGTCTTCGGCAACTTCAATATGTTCTATACCCAGAAGTTTGCAGATAACGGATGTTATTTTACTGAATTCTGTTCGAAATAAATGTGGTATTAATTCGTGCTTCTCCATAAACAAACACCAAAGATAAAGGGCTTTTAACCTTTAAGGATATATTATCCTGTCAAGGAAACCTTCTGTCGCTTTCTGAACAGACTCCACATCTTTCGATAAAATAGGAGTAGGTAGTCCGTGATTCCCTGCATTTGGAAACGCCTGTTTCTGTTTATCAGCAGACCCTAGTTCTTTAAACATTTTTAACATTGCGGGCACTGAAGCGATTGTGTCTTTTACATTCTCATTTTTATACCAGTAACCCATAAACACCGGGCATTTAATTTTTGCAAAGGCCTCGGGAGTATTTGCATGGGATAAAAAATTTTGAAATTGTGCTATAAAATTTAAACTGTAGTGGGTGGTCCAATACCTGGCATATTCGGCACTCGGCGCCTGTATATCAACTGTTTCTGAACCCGATATGAATTTAACTAACTGTAAACCCCAGGGCTTGGTAAATATTCCTGTCCTTGTGTCATACGTCTCAATACAAGGTGAGTATAATATGATTGCTTTGATCTCGGGATGCCTCGAAGCTAAGTAGGTTGTTAATGCGCCGCCAAATGATGTGCCCATAACAATCACTTCGTTACCAAGGCTTTTGGCTACTGCAAGTGCATGCTCCGCTGAGTGGACATAATCGTCTGCCGTTTCAGCTGCAAGGGTAGAGTCTCCCAAGTCAACCCCATGACCTGCCAATCGTGCCAGGTAGAGATTAGCATTGTATCTCTTTGCAATGTTTCTATGAATAGGAGCGCCTTCTACATGTGTTGAGGTGCCTCCATGGATATACAAAAAGGCCAATTTCGTTTTTATTTTAGCCATTGAATCAGCCCAAACAATTTTCGCTTCACATCCTTGTCTTATACCGGGCGTTAACTTTTCATTTTCATAGATTTGCCTCTCCAGGAGTTCTAAATCACTTGTAAGGGTAATGTTTACCGTCTCGAATTTTGGTGTACTGGGTTTGGGGCCTAAGAGATAAATCGCAACACCAATAACAATCAGGGCAAGGAGTATGATCCCGATTTTTGTCATCAGCCTTTTAGTGGATCCCATCACCTTTAGCAATCTTTCGAACTTCCATACTATTGCCTTCCCCCTGCAGAACGGGGCATCCTTTGGCAAACTCAACAGCTTCATTGACGGATTCAGCTTTAACTATAATGAACCCTCCAATCGTTTCTTTAATGTCACCAAATGGACCGTTGGTGACAACATTGTTTAGCCTCACAACCTTAGCATCGTCAAATAACAGGCCTGTGCCGCTGACAAATTTATTTTGTGCTGCAATTCCGCCAATCCAATCCATGGTCTGTTTCATCCAAGTCTGGATTTGCTCCGGTGATGCCACTTTTTTGCCGTCCTCGTGCCTCATAATCAATAGAAATTCTTCCATAGTGTTCAAGTTTAAATTGTTGATGATAAAATTAATTACAACTCTATAACAAATGAGAGTCCTGGAATTGGACATCAGACGAAAAAATAAATAATACGTGGAGAATAATACGCTAAATGAACTTGACTATTCGATCAAGTCGGCTTAAATGGTAAACGCAAAAAGAGACTGCTCTATTAAAGCAGTCTCTATTACTTGAAATTGACTTCTTGATTTATTATGGATTCGTAATTGCGTTGCCATCCAGAATGACTGCACTTTGTGCTAAGGCTCTGCCATTCATCGAAGCACCGGTTTTAAAAGTTATACCAGTCTGTGATAAAATAACTCCCTCGAAATGCGACGTAGTACCCATAGTTACAGTTCCGGCGACTTGCCAAAAAATGTTTTTGGCTTGTGCTCCACCAGTTAACGTAACGTTTACAGCACTGCTAGAGGTAAGGTCACCTGAAATTTGAAATATCCAAACGTCAGTTGAGCTACCTGAAATTGTAACAGACGATGGTAACGTAACTGTATTTGACCATTTGTAAAGACCAGGTGCTAGAGTTAGCCCGCCAATATTCCCAGTACCAAGCTCAGAAAAATCGGGTGAAGGACGACCAGCTGCATCAGTATAAGCAGTCTGCATATCACTTACGGCAGTAGTCAGGTTGATTGGAGTAGGAGATGTCTGATCAGCCGCATAGACTTTTCCGGTAACCTGAGGAGATGTGGCATATCCGGTTGCGTCTGTCAAACCAAACCCTGTGATAAAGGACTCTGCAGCAGGGCTCAAGCCCAAATCACCGGTGATCGCAGAAGTAGGATTATTATTGATAGCCGTTTTAGCGAGAATCACATAATTTCCCGAAGTTCCAAGATTAACAGCAGCTAACCCTGCGGCGCTACCTGTTGTAAAACTCCAGACATTATTAGCTGCAATTGAATTGCCATTCAAATCTTTAACTCCGGTTGTTACTGTAGCAGTATAAACTGTGTTAGCTGCTAAGCTGTTTGCAGGAGCAAATGTTGCAGTTACTCCAGAATAAGCGACTACGCCTAAAACAGCGTTTCCGCCTTGAGTTAATGTAAATGTGGTGGAGGTGAAGGTTGACGCGTTCATTGCTTCACTAAAGGTTAAGGCAATAACTTTATATCGTGAAACAACCGTTGCGTTGTTAAGTGGATCTGTTGAACTAACCAAGGGGAGGGTAGTCGTAGTGAAACTCCAAACCCTGTTGGCTGCAATCGCATCACCTGCTAAATCCTTAGCTCCTGTGGTAACGGTTGCTGTGTAAAGTGTATTTGCTGCCAATGCAACTGTAGGTGTGAACGTTGCAGTTGTACCAGATGAAACAACAACTCCAGAAACCGAAGTTGTTCCTTGCTTTAACGTGAAAGTAGAAGAGGTAATTGTTGTTGGATCCATTGCTATGCTAAAAGTAAGGGCAACGACTTTATTTTGAGCAACACCAGTAGCATTGTCAAGTGGATCAACAGAACTTATACCGGGCAAGCCAACAGTAGTAAAAGTCCATACTTTGTTAGCTGTGAGAGCACTTCCTGATGAGGCCTTTGCGCCAGTAGTGATGGTTGCTGTATAAACAGTGTTAGCATCCAACATAGATGACGGAGTGAAAGTAGCTGTTGTACCAGTGTAAGTAACCACACCAACAATAGCGGCAGTTCCGTTCATTAATGAGAAGGTTGAAGTTGTAATACTTGCCGGGCTCATGGCAGTACTAAATGAAGCTGTAACAATAGTATTGCGTGCTGCGCCTACGCCACTTGCAGCAGGGCTTGTAGAGCTCACGGTAGGTGCTGGTCCCGGATCATTACTTTGATTTTTGCAGCTTGCTGTGACGATCATCACGGCTAGTGCAAGTAGTTTAAATTGTTTTGAGGTGCTCATTTTTATTTTTGTTTAAATGGTAAGTTTATTTCCTGAATAGCTGTACAAAAGTGAGAGCATTAACTGTACATAGCATTACACACTTGTGTATGAGTCTTACAGGTATTACTTATTCTATGAAGGCGTCCTGGATTATTGAAGTGAGCGTGCGCATTAAATTGGCCCACGAATCATCAGGTACGCAAACTACTTGAGATGATGTCAGACAATTTCGATGTCTTCTTTTGATTGTTCAGTTGTCTCCGCGTTTTCTTTTGTGAATTCGGTTATCTCACGCTCTGTTTTTTCACCAATATCAATTACTTCATTGCTTGCAGGCTCGTGCGAAGAAACGAGTTCATTCACCTTCAAGTGAAGTGATGCCGAGAAACGGTTAAATGATTTTTGAATAATAAACAAGCTTAAAAAGGTAACACCCAGAATCACATCTCCGATGCTATAGTGAATGTCCTGCTTATAAAACTTTTTATTTGTAAGCCAATAGAGTACAGTGCAAAAGGCAACTATGAATGTGATTGAATTACCAAGTGTGGCTATTGCGATTGAAGTAAGTTTTTCGAAACCTCTTTCAATGAGCCTGTACATTTTTTTCATAGCGCTGCTATTCGATCTTCTCAATTTATTGTTTCACTACGGTATTACCTGCCATTGTTATTGTGCCTGTCCTTGCCAGAGCCTTGCCGTCAAGAGTTGCGCCAGTATTGAAAGTAATGGACTGCATGGCCATAATCGTACCCTTGAGATCCGAAGTAGTACCAAATGTTGCTGAGCTGCCTACTTGCCAGAAGATGTTGGATGCCAGCGCACCGCCACTCAGTATAACTTTGCGCCCCGAGGTTGTAGTAAGGGTGGAGGCAATCTGAATAATGAAGACTGCATTAGCATTTCCTTTAGCATCGAAGGTAAGGTCACCTGAAGATATGGCAAGTGACGAAGTTGATTTATAAAGCCCTGAAGTAAGTGTAAGCCCTCCAATATTTCCTGAGAGTGTTACGATATCGGTGGCCGTTCTGCCAGCAGCGTCATTGTATGCTGCAGTTAGATCAAGTTTCGCCTGTGTGGCAATGTTATCATTTATATGTTGTGTTCCTGTTAAAATTCCAGGAGGGAATCCGCCTATTGAAGTGCCGGGACTTAACCCAATGTCTCCGGTTATATTTGTTGCTCCGGTGCTGGTAATAGCCGAACCTGCGAGAATAGCTATGGAAGCAGAGGTGGCTAGCGACACCATAGCTGGATTAACAATTTGAACCGGAATCACCATTGTGTTGGGTGATGCTGCCGGTGTTGGGTCACTACTTTTACATGCCGTGAATAGTGCAACCGAAGTTATAACCAGGGCTGCTAAAATTTTTGTCGTTGTCATTTTTGTTTTGTTTTGCTTGAGCCATCGTGTAAAACATTTACATAATCAAAGGTGCTTATCTTTGACAGCACTGGTGTTGCAAAACACGAGAGAAGAGTTACAAGATTCACGTACTGTGAATGCGACTACGTTTAAAATTGCAGCAGGGGTTAAGCCCTTTCCATGTACCAATTCAATTCCTTCTCCATCTTTTTGTAACTGAAGATTGAGGTAATTATTTTTTGTAACCGGATAAAGGCGGTTTCACTCTTCACCACATAATCAAATGCCCGATGATGCATGCAATTGATGGCTACGTCAATTTTATCCTGAGAGGAAAGCATTACCACTGGAATGTCCGGATTAATATTTTTTATTTTATCCAGAGTCTCCATTCCATTCATGGCGAATTTATCAATACCGTCGAGGTGGTAGTCCAGAATAACAACGTCTGGGTTATGTGATAAATTTTCAATGCATAATTCTCCTTTTGAAAATGTCTCTATTATAAAATCTGCGCGCTGGAGAAATTCAATTTCCAGTGACTTTAAAAACACAGCATCATCATCTACCAGGAAAAGCCTTATTTTATCAGTTTTCATTTCTTTGTGTTTTTAATCATATTGAACTCCACTTCCAGTTCCTTGCATGCCTGAGTGCAAACATTTTCAATTTGCAAGACAAGCTCCTGTATTTTTATTGATTGCTGTTGGGTGGTAGCATAGTCTTTTATTTGCTTGGCCATACTCTCAAAGTTCGAGCTGATACCCATGATGGAAAACGAGGGAATCATTTTGTGCACGGCTGCATGCAGCAGATCCCAGTCTTTGTCATGAAGGCTTTGCTTCATAGCACTAACGAGAGGAGGGGTCTGTTCCAAATAAAGTGAAATCATCTCCATCATCAACGTTGGATTTGATTTTGTTCGATGCATTAAATATTCCAGGTCAATGCATTTCTGATTTTTCGTTATACTTTTTTCATCCTTATTTTCACCTAATTGCTTGGTTGGTTTCTTTACCAATCCTACTATTTTTCTGTAGAGTAATCGTTCATCGACAGGTTTGGCGATGTAATCATTCATACCAACGGCTTTGCATTTAGCTAAATCAACAGTTGTAACGTCGGCAGTTAGCGCGATGATCGGGATTTTAGAATTCATCTTGTTGCGGATGTACTCGGTTGCCTGAAAGCCATTCATTTCAGGCATTTGGAGATCCATGAGAATAACATCATATAGCTTAGTTTGTAATTTTTCAATGGCAATTTTTCCGTTTCCGGCAATATCACGCTCGAATCCAAAATCGTCAAGCAGGGTCTTCATCAATAATTGATTAAGTGCCATGTCTTCGACTACCAGTACTTTTATATTTTTGATTTCAGGGTTGAGTTCCAGAGGCTCTTCGGCAACTTCTGCCTCGTCTTTCGTCTTTTGAAAGCTTAATGTGAAGCTAAACGTAGAGCCTTCGTTGATTTTACTTTTTACTTGTATTGTTCCACCCTGGGGCTCGACCAATTGCTTGACAATTGCAAGACCCAATCCTGTTCCTCCGTATAATCGCGATGTGTTGCTAGATGCCTGGCGAAAGCTTTCAAAGATTTTCTCCAAATTGGCCTCCGAAATTCCTATGCCTGTATCCGTAACTGCGAATTCAATCGTTGCGCTTTTTTCATCTTCACTGAATAGGCGGGCACTCACTGTAATTTTTCCTTCCGAAGTGAACTTTACCGCATTGCTTAATAGGTTTAAAATAATCTGATGCAGGCGAACCGGGTCCCCAACCAATACACTTGGAATCCGGTCGTCATACTCTTTGACTAATTCTAAATTTTTCTCTTGAATTTTTGTTTCGAATAGATGGAGCATAGCAGAGATCGAGAACGCCATTTTGAACGGGGTTTGTTCGAACACCATTTTTCCGGCATCAACTTTGGCTAAGTCCAGGATATCATTAATGAGTACAATCAATGCGTCTCCACTCATTTTTATGGCCGTAAGATATTCCCGCTGCTTTGCGGTCAGATCAGTTTTCAAGATCACTTTAGTAAAACCGATAATCGCGTTCATCGGTGTCCTGATTTCATGACTCATGTTTGACAAGAATTGCTGTTTTGCTTTTACTGCGTCTTGCGCTACCCTAGTAGCTTTTTCTGCTTTGCTTTTTGCCTCCTCAGCAACGCTTGTAGCTTTTTCTGCAAATACCTTAGATTCGGTCAATTCAGCTTCAATTCTCTTTTGCTCAGTAATGTCCCTGGCGACAACAACTACACCTTTCACATTTTCATTTTCGTCTCTGTAGACCGAGCCATTAAACAAAACGTCGGTTAATTTATGATCTCTAATGGTAAGAGGATAATCGACAATGAAGCCCTTTTTAAATATTTCTTCATAACCCTTTCGTGCTTTTTCAGGATCAGTGAAGTAGTCAAAAAAATCGGTGTTAATTAACTTCTCTCGCGAAACTCCTGTAATGTTGACAGAGGCTTTATTAATGTCGGTAATTTTTCCGCCGGGACTGATAGTAAACATGGGATCGCGGCTTGCTTCGATGAGGCTGCGCGCATAGTTGGCGACCACTAACTCGGCAACTCGCTTTTCCTTCTCCTTATTTTGGAACGCCAGCTCCTTATTGGCGATAAGCAATTCTGCTGCTCTTTTTTCCTTTTCATCATTTTGAAAGGCCAGCTCTTTGTTGGCAATGACCAACTCCGATGCACGCATTTCTTTTTCCTTGTTTTGGAAAACAAGTTCCTTATTGGCGATGACTAACTCAGCAGAGCGCTTTTCTTTCTCTCGATCATGGACGGCCAGCTTTTTCTGAGCATCAACCAATTCGTCTGACTTCTTTTTCTTAGCCATTATGAGTAATTGAGTTCACTTCAATTCCAATTTCTTCGATAGGTTTCCGTCTTTTGTCTTTGATTTTTTTGTAGTCAGATGGAGTAAGCCCTGTTATCTTCTTAAATTGATTGGACAGATGAGCAACGCTGCTGTAGTGCAGTTTGTAGGAAATCTCAGTGAGGTTTAATTCGTCATACAATAGGAGCTCTTTTGCTCTTTCAATTTTATGAATGATTATGAATTGTTGAATCGTGATGCCTTTAACCTCTGAAAACAGATTGGACAAGTAAGTGTAGTCATAATCCAGTTTTTCACTAATAAAATCTGAATAATTCATTTTGGGAACTTCATCGGAATAATGTATCATTTCAGTGATTACATTATTAATTTTTTCAATCAGCATCGCCTTTTTGTCATTCATTAGCTCAAGGCCTGAGTTGAGCAATGCCGCCTTTAATTGTTCGCGTTGTTCTGCAGAAAGGTCTTCCATAATCTCCACTTCGCCAAGATCAACCACCACGAAGTGCAAACCTAGTTTCTTAAGCTCTTCTTTCACCACCATTTTGCAGCGAGCACTTACCATGTATTTAATATATATTTTCAATGTGATGTTTGGCGATTGATCGATAAAGGTGATTGTATTCCTTCCATAATGTCTTACATCTATTTCGACCAATCTTACATATATCACTGGTTTTAATGGGTAACCTTTTACAAGGTCCATTAGCCACTATTTTGAATTTAATCAAATGTGAAAGATGTAACTAAAGAGTTAGATTCTGTAATACCTATAATTATCAATCATTTGATCTTTGAGATTATAAAATCTTTAAAAGATCAAACATGCTATTATTAACTAAAGAATCAACCTACCATGGCCTTTGCCATGAAAGCGGAGCCAGTTTTTTATTTCCCTTTCGCATACTTTTTGGGATACTGCTGCTTGCATCATCTATTTTAGCCAGCGCACAAAGCGAGCAACTTGAGACAGATAAAGGTATTACTGCGTCAATTGCTCCCTACGACGCGGATGTGCGTCATGCTATTTTACAAGCGAGTCTATATCCGCATGTATTAACGCAACTTCAAAAAAGTCAAAGTCAATCAGTGGCTTCATTTCAAAAGGCTATTGAGAAATTCAGTAAGAAAAAGCAAGAGTGGTTTTATAACCTTACACGTTACCCTGATTTGATGCACAAGCTGGCAACGTTGCCCGATAAGCAGAGCGAGAGTTCTGTATATCAATTGCTGCCCCACCAAGATCCGGATCTGCAAGAAGCTGCTTGGAAATTGTATCACTCTGAGAAAAGTGATTTGGTGCGCGTTGACAATATCAATATAAATGCTGAACAGGAATTTGATAAAATTATTCAGCTTCTCAATGCACCTGCCAGAGAAGCCTTTCAGAAATTATCAACCTTACCTGATGTGCTGACTTTAATGACGAATAATGTCGAACTCACCACGCGGTTGGGCGAACACTATAAAAGTAACCCTGAACAAATTACCAATCATCTGACTGCCCTTCACGACAGTGTTGAAGTGCAAAACCAATACGAAGTAGCTGCATTTAAAAAACAAATGGCGTCTGATCCCCAAGCGATGAAGGAATTAGGTCAGGCAGCTAACGATTATTCGAATTCGAATGGTGACAACTCATCGAATCAACAGAACTATGCTACCAACCCATACTATAATAACAGCAATCCAAACTATTACGGGAATCCCTATTCCTATTGGTTTGGTTATCCTTACTGGTACTCTTCTCCGATGTGGTATCCGGGGGGGTTTGGATACAACTCAGGTTTTTATTTCGGAATGGGCGGTTACGGTCTATATGGATTTCCATCGTACGGATTTTCAAATTGGTTTTTTAATAGGGGCTACTACAGGCGATATCCAAGCTTATATCGCCAATTCGGAAATTACTACCGAGGCAATATAGGGGGCAATCGGGTGATGGGATCAGTCAATCGGGGATTCATGGGAGTTGCTCACGGGCACTATCAACCCGGTGGTGGGCATTTGAATACGCTTACATCATCGTCATCTTATAACAGACAAAGCGGACAACTCCGTCAAAATAATAACAGAGGTTATACCACACATTCAAACGCGAATACATATCACGCACAGTCATGGGGCGGATACGGTGGCAAGAGTAATGCGGCTGGCGGCTTTCACGGAGGAGGAGGTGGTGGCGGTAGTCATGGAGCTGGTGGTGGTCACGGTGGAGGGCATGGCGGGCATCGTTAATCGATAAGAAAAAAATTACATCCAATTTAAACTCAACTTTCTCTTTGTCTAAGGGCGAGTTGAGTTTTTTAATATGCATGCAGGATTTGTACAACCAGCCGCCTAACAATTATTATAGCCTTGAAAATCCGGAATCTATTTTTGTTTATCCCTTTCTTATTCTGCCACCAAGTGGCTTGCGCTCAGTATCGAGTAAGCAAGCCTATCGATACTCTGGCTCACAAGAAATTTATTTCCCTGGTCAATTTTAATAAGGATCAAAGTTACCTGACTTTAGGGAATGGGATCGGTAATCAGATTCCTATCATTTTCGAGGCACAACTTTCGCCTTCTTATTTTGTTTCAAGCAGTCACAAGAAATGGGCTGTCATGATCAATCCACAAGTGCAGATCCGAATGCTTGACCAATATTCGGTACCCATTCAGGTGCCAAGCTACCATCTCTACCTAACCTACTATCGTTACCTAGATTCATGGCGAAATACTTTTCTATCTAGAATATTGTATAGCGATGCGATTTGGTTTGCATCGGTTGTTCATCATTCGAATGGGCAAAGCGGAAAGTTTTATACCAACGACACCACAAAGGCAATTGATTTAACCGGCGGAAGCTTTGCTGTGAATTATATACAGTTGGGTATTTCCTCATTTACATTAAACACAACGGGGTCAAAATATTTTTCATTGCGAGAAATTAAAGTCCATACTGAACTTTACCCGTCGAGTTGGTGTGATCCGCACCTTAATGGGATTTATGGATTCACCAGGCTGTTCGCGACACTTGATGTCGGCGGACCAAGGCACCAAGAAAAAAAGGACTGGGTTAACCGATTGATACAAAATTCAAGTATCGAAGTTAAATCAGGCTGGATCTTTGGAGCTCTCCGTGGCTTTAGTCTCCTTGATGTGTCTAAACGGTTAATTGTAGACCTCAATTACAAATATTACCCACCCTGGCTTGATGAGATCGCATTCTTTGTTCGGTTTTACAGTGGTCAGGATTATTACAATATCTATTTCGAAAAACAGCTGACCACACTTACCGTGGGTATCACATCAAGTACGATTAAGCTGGCCAACAACTTTCGCTTCATTGACGTGAAAAAAAAGAAGCAAGGCAATTATTGAGCAGAGGGTCACTTGGATGTGCTTCTCGTCAAGCCGTGAATGATGTAACTAATGCATCAAATTGTGTAACACCCATGCAATCTCCGTTGATCACCTTTGATAAACAAAACAAAAACCCCATGAGCAATTTACTTTATCTAGTCGCCGTGATCCTCATTCTTCTTTGGATCATAGGATTCTTCGCCTACAGTGCTGGCGCAATTATTCACGTTTTACTCATCATCGCTATTATCGCTATTCTTTTAAGAGTAATTCAGGGAAATCGGCTTACAAAATAACTCGGCCTTTGTGTTAAGGTTGCCTGAATATTGAGGGTCCAGTTTACAAATCGAAAATTTTAAAATTTAAATTATGAAAAAATTACTATTAGCATTCGTACTATTCTTCGCAGTAGCAGTGTCGTACGGACAAAATCCTTTACCGGTAGGTAGCGCACAGCTTAATGCTGGAGTTGGATTTTCAGATTGGGGTGTTCCTGTTTATATGGGGTTGGATTTTGGGGTTGCCAGAGACTTTACCATGGGCGGTGAAATGTCATTTCGCTCATACAGGGATAACTATAACGGAGTTGGCTATGGACATAATATCATAGGAGTTTCAGCAAACGGCAATTATCACTTCAATACTGTTTTAAATATGTCGAGCGATTGGGACTTTTATGCCGGATTGAATCTTGGCTTCTATGCGTGGACTTCAGCTTCTGACTATCCTGGAAATCATACCTCAGGTTTAGGACTTGGTGCGCAAATCGGTGGCCGTTATTATTTCACACAAAAGGTAGGTCTTAATTTGGAGCTTGGCGGCGGCAATGCCTTCTCAGGTGGAAAGATTGGCTTGACCTTTAAATTATAATCACAAGACAAGTGCCCAATCAAGAAATCATGAGAACATCAACTTTTGGCGTAGCACTTATCATTCTAGGAATAATAATGTTTGCTTATACAGGAGTTGATTTCATCACAACCAAAAAGGTAGTAGATGTTGGTCCGGTAAAAATTGATAAAGAAGAAAACCATCCTATTCAATGGTCGCCGATTGTCGGAATCGTTCTGTTCATTGGCGGTATTGTCTTGGTAGTTAGAGGTCGCAAGAACCTTGCATGAGTTCGGATATGGATGAAAAAAACCAGGGTTATAAAAATAAATTATTCAAGTAGTAGGTTATGGGTTATCAGGAGAAAGAGCGGGGCAACCCGCTTTTTTATTGTCCCGTGCTATCGTATACGAATACACACTCCAAATTATTAATGGAATCGGCATAGTGAATCAGGGAAACACTGTGGCAGGCTTGTTGACTAAGTTGGTAGGATATCGGATTCTGAAATTGGTGGTAATGTTAAACCTGAAATGATCAATGAGTTCCACTGTTTTAGGATAATAGAATAACCTGGCTTCAATGGTGTTTAGTATAAGATTCTCATTTCGCGCCCGTAAACCGAGCGAAAACCCTGAGAAGAAATTTTGAGTCTGTAACAGCCCTTTGGTTATTTTGATCAAGGCAAGATCAACTCTGGCCACCGGAGCGATACGAAACCCTAAAACTTTCCATGTCGTAAACAAAGTTCCTTCATGGCTCATGGTTACACGTTGAAAACCCACAAGGCTATCCGGCATGAATCCAAGTATTCCGTTTACATCACGAATATCAACTCCTCTTTTTACCGATTGATTTATCAAAGCTGCGTATCCGAAAATAGACTGATGCCGCACAATCATTTTACCAATCTTGTATATTTTACTATACCTGGTGAAGTCCAGCGAAAGGAAAGCATCTTCTGGATTGTGATTGCTAAGATAAGTGGCAAGTTTAACATTATAGGTTAGTATAGTTCCACTCGGCCTTATACTGTTGTAGAACACTTCGCTTCCAAAATAAGGCCTTTTGTTTCCCAACTCCTTTTCTATTCCTGATGTGAGAGAAACTCTGTAACCATAAGGAATATCCTCGGTGCGACCAAACCCAAGTACATATTGAGTTTTATAAAAATCTTGTTTAAAGAAAGTGAGCTGAACCAGCGCGGACGTTATGTCACGATAAATAAACCTTCCCGGTTCGGTGAGCTGAGTGTTAACTGAATTTAGGAAGTATTGTTCAAAACCACGAACTGCTATGAACTTGCGTTTTCTATTCTCCCTCAAATTATTAGGCAATCGTCGTTGCCCGAATGAGTAGCCTAGCCAATAGTCCTGAATCCGGTACCGGTATTGAGCAAAAATACTATCCGGCTTTTTGGTGACATTCATTGAGCTGTTGTCGCTGAGTTCAATAGCTCCCGCCAGCCGGGCAAACGGTTGATAGAGCTGCCGGCTAAGTTTGAAATAAAGCGAACTCTCATTTTCATTACCTATACTGATGCCGCTGTTTAAACTGGTATAACCTACAGAGGCGTCAACGAAACTCCCCTTTATATTAATGACTTGGTATAACCCTTCGTAGCCATAGTGGGGATTTCGGTTGAGGTCAAAGACTTGTGCAAATTGAATATGCTGGCCGACCCCGGCTAAATTTATGTCTTGCAAACTAAATTGATATTTCGTTGGCAAGCCCACTGCAAGGGCACCGCTTAAACTAAATACATCTCTCGTTACAACAAGTAAATCAACCGAATCGGGGTTGGATGGAATTGGTTTTACATAAATCCTCGCATCCATAATGAAATTAAGGTTCCGAAGTAATCGCTCATTGTCAGCCAGGCGAAATGGGTTTAGAGGCTTCCCTTCACGTACAAATAAATTATTTCGGATGGTAGCTTCTCTCGAATTAGTATGGAGCCTGTTAGCGGTTCGTGCTATTTTGCTTTGAAGATTGCGCGCAGTGTCGACCACCATCTTTTCAAACCCAATGCGCTCAAAAACAATTCGTCTGATAATCTTGCCTTGATACTTCACATAAGCGTCTTCACTTTTTACAAGAAATGCCGAAAGATCAGCTTCTGGCTCTCTAGTGATCATGCCCAAAAGCTTCTTGATATTTTTATTTGCGGCCCATTTTTTCAAACGGGTAGAATCTTTTTTTTGGGCGAGAGCAGTGTCAGGATATTGAAAAATGACCAGTGCGGAAAAGAATATAATTTTTGCAATGACAGATAATCCGAGGCTGAACGAATGATGTTGTTCCCCGATGTTATGTTGTTTTTCTAAATGATGATTGGCTTGTACGATTCAGTCGGGAGTTAAAGGGAAGTCACTTATCCGGAGTAAAGATGTTGGGCAACACAGTAATTGATATTACGTAACTCAGGGATTGAGTTACATAATTCACTGAATACTCAATATTAACGATACTAGGATATATGTAACACTTACGCTCAAGTATGTAACTGTTCGCAGTTAATAGTTGCCTCCTTTGTTTTAGTTATGAAGACATTGAGAACAAATTGCATGGTTAATGGTCTGGTGTCAGTTGGAGCAGTCTGCTGTACACGTTCCATTGAGTTGAAAATCGGGCGCGTGGTTTATCAGTACAATCTTTTTTCGTGTATGGACCTGACTATTTCTATGAGCTATTTATTAAAATAACCCACTAGCGATCTCAAATGGACAACTCGTTTCAGATACCATTTTATGCAAGAGCGGCGCTGATTTTTATCGTTGTATTTGCGTTGGGTTTAACACTGTATGTCGGACAGCATATTATTGTTCCGATTCTTTATTCAACAATGATTGCAATTTTACTTAACCCTCTCGTTAATTACCTGATCGGAAAGAAAATAAGTAAACTAGTATCCATTTCGATTGCCGTTGCACTTACAATTTTGGCTTTACTCTTCGCGATTTATATAGTATCAGCTCAACTAACTTTATTCAGCGAAACGTATCCTCAACTAAAACAGAAATTCTTTACAACGAGCGCTGAATTGATTCGCTGGACGTCTGATAAATTCAGCATTCGTCAATCTACTATCAACGCCTGGATAAAAGACACGCAAAACGACGCGATGGGAAATTTGGCCTTGGGAGAGAAACTTACTGAGGTCGTTCAAATGCTGGTTATCGGCACATTGCTTCCGGTTTATTTATTTATGATTCTTTACTACAAGCCATTACTGGTAGAATTTGTTCGCAAGCTCTTTAAGCATGAACATCATATTGCAGTAGTAGAAGTATTAACAAATTCTAAAAAAATAATTCAAAGTTATTTAGTCGGACTTTTTTTCGAATTAGTTATAGTAGCTGCTCTGAACTCTGTCGGTCTATTGTTAATTGGTATTGATTATGCGATTATCCTTGGTATTACCGGAGCTATCCTTAACGTGATTCCATACTTAGGAGGGATTGCAGCAATCGCACTGCCAATGCTAATTGCCTTTATAACGAAAGACTCGCTGGTATATCCCTTGCTCGTGTTTTCAGTTTATATTTTTATTCAGTTTGTCGACAATCATTATATCATTCCAAAAATCGTTGCATCGAGAGTTCAGCTAAACGCTCTCTTATCGGTTATCGCAGTTTTAATTGGCGGAGCATTTTGGGGCATCCCAGGCATGTTTCTTTCAATTCCATTAACGGCGATTATGAAAGTTATTTTCGATCATATCGAGCCTTTAAAACCATGGGGTTTTTTGCTCGGGAATATTGTTCCAACCACTTCTAAATTTTCATTCAAAAAAACGAAAACTTAAATCGCGATCATGGCAATTGAATTGAAAATAAAAGTATCAGCGGTGAGTAAGGCGGTAGGTAAGCCTTTTGAAAACCTGTATATTAAAACATTGCGAGGATTCTTTGAAGAGATTACACGACTGACTCTGTTCACCTTCAGGTTTTTTAAAGAGTTGGTTAAGCCTCCTTATGAAGTCAATGAATTTTTGAAACAGGCTTATCTAATTGGCTACAAATCTATTCCTCTTGTAGTAATCACTGGCTTCATTATGGGGCTGGTGTTAACCATTCAATCGCGACCTACCCTAGTTGAATTTGGGGCTGAGTCATGGTTGCCGGCTATGGTCGCTATTTCCATAATTAGAGAAATTGGTCCTGTCATCACAGCTTTAATTTTCGCAGGCAAAGTTGGCTCGGGTATCGGCGCAGAGTTGGCCTCAATGAAGGCCACGGAGCAAATCGACGCAATGGAAGTTTCTGGAATTAATCCATTCAAATACCTCGTAGTAACAAGAATAGCAGCTGCTACCATAATGCTTCCGGTTTTGGTAATTCTGGCAGACGCAGTTTCGCTATATGGCGCATACGTAGGAGTCAACTTAAAAGGTGATGTCAGTTTCCATCTTTTCTTTTTAGAAGTCTTCGCAAAACTCTCCTTCACTGATGTCCTTCCGGCAATTATTAAAACTTTCTTTTTCGGTTTTGCAGTAGGATCGATTGGTTGTTATAGAGGTTATCATGCAAGCCAGGGAACGGAAGGAGTAGGCGTGGCTTCTAATGCAGCAGTAGTGCAGGGATCCTTAACCATATTTATTCTGGACATGGTGGTTGTTCAGATAACAAGTTTATTTATTTAACTCCATGGAAATTGTTGCTGAAGTAAATCGTATAACAAAATCATTTGACAACCGTGAGGTATTGAAAGGTATTGATTTTAAAATTGAAAAGGGGGAGAACCTTGTTGTGTTTGGCAAGTCGGGCAGCGGTAAATCTGTATTGATAAAATGTATGGCCGGTTTGCTTTCGCCCGATGACGGAGAAGTTATAATGCTTGGAGAAAAAATAGCTGACCTGGAAACCCATGAACTTAATATCATTAGGAAGAGAATAGGTTTTCTTTTTCAAAGCGGCGCCTTGTACGACTCAATGACAGTTCGGGAAAACCTCGAGTTTCCGCTTCGAGATTTAAATCAAAGCAAAAAAGATGAAATTGATTCGTTGGTTGTTGAAGCACTTGAAAATGTGGGATTAAAAGATGCCATTGATAAAATGCCTTCAGAGCTTTCCGGTGGAATGCGAAAGCGGATTGGATTGGCGCGCACCTTAATATTAAAACCAGAAATAATTCTTTACGATGAGCCTACAACGGGATTAGACCCCATCACTTCAAAAGAGATAAGTGAATTGATATTGGATATCCAAAAGAAATACAACGCCGCTTCTGTGATTATTACACATGATGTTGAATGTGCCCGTATTACGGCCAATCGCATGGTTATTATTAAAGAAGGGGTTGTGGTTGCAGCTGGGACATTTCAAGAACTGTCAAAATCAAGTGATCAATGGGTGCGATCATTTTTCAGTTAACATTTAAAAAATAATCATGGAAAAGAAAACAGGGAACAAAGTAAGGCTTGGGATATTCGTTTCTGTAACGATTGCTTTATTTATTGTTGGTATTTATTTCATAGGACAGCGACAGAAACTATTTGTTGATACATTTCATGTCAGCGGAATATTCACTGATATCAGCGGTCTGCAGGTTGGCAATAATGTCCGGTTCTCAGGAATCAATGTAGGTATCATCGAAGACATTCAACAAGTCACTGACACCACAGTGCGAGTGGACATGCAGATTGTTGAAGACTCCAGAAAATTCATAAAGAAGAACGCGATAGCAATTATTGGCTCTGACGGACTGATGGGGAGTAAAATTGTAGTTATAATTCCAGGTACGGTTGGTAAACGTGAACTTTCAGACAATGATGTGCTTGCAACTGCACGCCAGGTAAATCTCGACGAAATTTTAGCGAAACTAAAAATCACGAGCGATAATGCAGCTCATATCACAGGCGACCTTTCGGCGATCATGAGCGAGGTTCGTGCAGGAAAAGGAACAATAGGAATGCTATTAATGGATAGCACATTTGCAGATAATCTGGACGCTGCGCTAGTGAACATCAAGCAAGGTGCCGGTGGCTTTAAACAAAATATGGATGCAGCGGGACATAACTTCCTTTTACGTGGATACTTGAAGAAGAAAGCGAAGGATAAAACAAAAACTGATGATCCTAAACCCGATAAGAAGAAGAATGAGAGTAAACTAAAAAACTAAAACCATGAATATTAAAAGAATTTTTGGAGCGCTTCTTACCATACTCGGTATTTGCGGGCTCATTTACACTGCGATTTTATTTGTCAATTCAGCTGGTGAGGTCAAAGCTCTTATCATCTACGGCATTCTTGGCTTGTTGTTTTTCATTGCAGGCATTGGGCTGGTGCGTACTACAAAAGACGAATCGTGATTGCGAAGAACGATTCGAAGATTAAAGGACTCAAAACAAGAAAGATACTATTGATTTTTGCGGGTGTTATTATCCTATTTACATCACTCACAATTTTATTTATCTCGCCTCTGGTAAAATATCTGGTCGAACGAGACAGTAAGAAATATACAGGGAGAAAAATTACAATGGATTGGGCTTACGTTAATCCATTTACAGGATTCGTTCGGTTTAATAATCTTAGGATTTATGAATCGAAGAAGGATACTCTTTTCTTTTCGGCGAAGAGTGTTACATCTGACTTCAACTTGATTAAATTATTCTCAAAGACAGTCGAAATAACCGAACTGGTCGTAAACAAACCCAGAGGGACGGTTATCAATGTCAGGCAACATTTCAATTTTGATGACATGGTGTTGAAGTGCACTCCCGATAATCGATCAGCCAATAAACCTTCTTTTCATGTTAATATTCTTGCGATAAAAATATTGCATGGTGAATTCTACTATATTGAAAAAGCCACTCCAATCAATTATTTGATTAAGGATCTCAATATGGAAAGCTCGGGTAAGCGATGGAATGCTGACACGATTGCATCTGCATTTTCATTCTTGTCGCAAAATGGAAAAGGTGGTATAAAGGGAAATTTCACGATTAATGTTGCAAGTCAGGATTACAGATTTACATCTCAGGTTCGAAATTTTGATTTGGAAATTATTCGTCAGTATTTATGGGAGCTAATCAATTATGGTTTTTTCTCTGCTCGATTAGACGCTACGTTCAGAGCCACAGGAAACTTTAAGAACCCCGAACTGATTGATGCCCACGGAAGGTTAGCATTCAGCGATTTTCATTTGGGCAAGACAAAGAAAGACGATTATGCTGCATTTGAAAAACTCGTCGTGGTGATTGATCATCTGAATCCAAAAAATCAGAAGTTTCTATTTGACTCCATAATCCTCAGCAGACCGGTTGTAAAATATGAACAATTTGATTCCTTAGATAACGTCGAGCGGTTGTTTGGCAAAGCCGGGGCTAATATTACTGATGTCACTACAAGATCAGGCAGCTTTAATCTGATTATAGAAATTGGCCGATATCTTAAAAGCCTGACACGGAATTTTTTCCAAAGCCATTATAGGATTAACAGTTTCACAGTAACACACGGTGATTTAAAATTCAATGATTTCTCTTTAATTGAGCAGTTTAACATTGGTGTGAACTCCCTTAGCATTCATGCCGACTCTGTTGATAAAAACAACAGCCGAATCGGAGTAAACATAAAGTCCGAAATAAAACCTTATGGTAATTTATCGATTTCATTAAGTGTCAATCCGAAAGACAGTGGCGACTTTGATATGAGCTATCATCTTAACAAAATCCCAGCCAGCGCGTTCAACCCGTACTTGATTTTGTATACTTCATTTCCGTTGGACAGAGGTACAATTGAGCTTAACGGTGTTTGGAATGTTCGGAATGGTGAGATCAAAAGCGTCAACCATTTGGTGGTCATTGATCCGCGTGTCTCGAAGCGAATAAAAAACAAAGAAATGAAGTGGCTTCCATTGCCTTTGATAATGCTCCTCGTTCGTGAGCGCAGCAACGTAATTGATTATGAAATTCCAATATCCGGCAATCTGAAGAATCCTCACTTTCACTTGCATGATATCATAATGGACTTACTGAAAAATATTTTTGTTAAGCCGGTCACAATTCCCTATGGTATTTCCTTGCGAAATGCCCAAAGCGAAATTGAAAATTCCTTGACCCTGAAATGGAACATGCGGCAAACCGAGCTGAGCGCTAAACAGAAATCTTTTATTAAAACCATGGCCGAATTTCTGGACGAGAACAAAACTTCGACTCTTAATGTGTATTCAACTGTGTATTCATTGAAAGAAAAAGAACAGATCCTTTTCTTTGCAGCCAAGAAGAAATATTTTCTTTCTACAAAGCGAAATAACGATTTTACTAAGGATGACTCCATTAAAGTTGAAATGATGTCTATCAAAGACCCAAAGTTTATGCACACCTTAAAAAAAGGAAGTGGAGCAGGCGACACCTTAATGTTTACAATTCAGGATGAGTGTTATCATTATGTCGGCAACAGTGAAGTAATTCATAAATACAAGGAGATGATGGGGCGACGGGATAAGGTGTTTCAGGATTTCTTCGTTAGTAATGGTACTATTGAAAGGTTGAAATTTCACAGCGACAATACCAGTGTTCCCTACAATGGCTTCTCTAACTATAAAATAGTTTACGAGGGAGATGTTCCTCACACATTGAAGCGTGCTTACAAAGCGATGCATGAATTTGATAGTGAAGGACTAAGAAAGAGGTATGGTCATGACTTTAAGGCGTTGGTAGAGTAATTGCGAGCCCGAAATTGAACTCTCTTGAGAAATAGAATGAGTGATAGATGTAACAGTCTTTCGGAATCATGTAAGCCGTAGCGGGAATAATAGTTGCACGTTTGCAGGAGCCAACACAAGCCGCAAGAGATCACGGAAAATTTATGGAAAACAAATATAAGAGAGGGGAGATTGTGATTGAGCGAATAAGGCCCTCTTTAAAGCTAATTGTAAGCCGATATGTAAACGGAATCTATTATTGCTTTATACAAGAACGCAACAGTAAGAAAGAGCTCGTCTATTTGGAAAGCGAGTTAATCGGTGGGCTGACTACTTGACTTGCATCATCCCAAATTCATTTAATGTATCACTTTGATATAAAGAATTCATATTCCACCTGATGTGTGATAGATGCAAACCTTTGTCGTGATTGTGTAATGCATTTCGGAGTAAACAAATACACCTTTGATCACTAGAAATTTACATCAGTGTCTGACAACTTAAAACTAAATAAAATGAACACTACCGAATTACTTGGAAACTGGAAGATTACTAAAGGAAAACTGAAACAAAAATATGCCACACTTACTGATGACGATCTATTGTTGGTAGAAGGAAAGCATAACGAGCTACTTGGGCGGCTACAGGCGAAACTTGGTAAAACAAAAGAAGAATTGCATAAGCTTATTTCAGGTTTGTAAAAAAGCAAACTGTATATGAAAAAAGTAGGCATCATTATTTTAACGATTGGATTGCTATTCATGATTTTTACTTCTTTTGGTTTGTTGGTAAATGAGCGAGTCACAGACTTGAACAGGTTCAAAATAGCACAGACTAAAATTCATCATCGAATTTGGGAACCACTACTCGGAGCTACAGTTGTAATTATAGGCGCCGGAATTTACTTAGCCGGCCGCAAAGGTCAGATCAAGACACCCAAGGTGAATTTAAGCGGAGAAGAATGACTCAATGCATTTATAAATCATAGCAACAAACTAATTTAACAATAGAACCATAAACCACAAAAACTAAATCATGAAAAACTACATTATTGTAATCGCCATAGCGGCAACTCTTTTCAGTTGTGATACAAAAGAAAAGGCACATCTTCAATCAAGAATTGACTCGCTCAATAACGCTTTAGTTGAAAGCAAGAAGACAGAGCTCGCTTTGAATGAAGTCGGAGTCATCCTCGACTCAATCGATATTAATCGTCATGTATTGCGTGTGAGAATTGTAGAAGGAATCACTTACGCCAACTACATCGACAGGCTGAACGAGATCAATACACATATTAAAGATTCTCAAGCCAAGATTACAGCATTGGAAAACAACCTGAAAGGTGCGAACGCAGCTTCAGCGGCAACGATTCATAGATTGAAGGCGGATATTGAAACGAAATCAAAAGAGATTGTGGCACTTCAACTTGAAGTAATCAAACTGCGTGATCAAAATGGAAGCCTTACTGCAAGTCTTAATCAAAAGGACTCAACTATATCAAGTCAAAGTGAAATGATCAAGCTGAAGAGCGGTAATGTTTCAGCATTGGAAGGGCTTGTGAAGGATATTAATGATCAGAACAGAATTAAAGTAGCTGGCTTATACTTTGCTCAAGCCCAGGCACTCGAAACTGCAGCTAACAGAACCAAATTTGCGCCGCGCAAGAAGAAAGAAACAAGGCGCGAAGCATTAGAATTGTATAAACTTTCATATTCACTAGGCAATTTGGACGCTGAGGCGAAGATTCAAGAACTCGAAAAGAAACTAAGCTGACCGGATTAACAAACTAACAGACTAAAGCCAAGCTCGAAAGCTTGGCTTTTTCAATTTCCAGAGTAGAGGATTACCAATTTTTTATTAGAAGAAAATGAGTGAATAATATAACTTTTGCAAAGAGTTATGTAATGCTTGAATAAGAAAAATGGAGCTACTTACCAGATAAATAATTTGGAGGTTATATGGGCATAACAGATAAGTCACTTGACCCTGCAAAGCTTGATCAGCTATGTATCAACACAATCCGATTCTTATCAATAGATTCCATTCAAAAAGCTAAGAGCGGTCACCCGGGTCTGCCATTGGGCGTTGCACCCATGGCTTATGTTCTCTGGACAAAATGCTTGCAGCATAACCCGGCAAATCCAAATTGGTTTGATCGTGACAGGTTTGTATTGTCTGCTGGTCATGGATCAATGCTTCTCTATAGTTTGCTGCATCTCACAGGCTACGACTTATCATTAGACCAACTAAAACAATTTCGTCAGCTGGGAAGTAAGGCACCTGGCCATCCCGAGCGCGGTGTAACGCCAGGAGTAGAAACAACCACAGGTCCGCTTGGGCAAGGGTTCGCTAATGGAGTAGGCATGGCAGTCGCAGAAGCTTACCTCGCTGCCAGGTATAACAAGCCTGGATTTGAAATCATTAATCATCGTACGTACGCAATAGCAGGCGATGGTGATTTGATGGAAGGAGTATCCGCTGAAGCTGCCTCATTAGCAGGTCATTTAAAATTAAATAAACTGATTTATTTCTATGATAATAATCATATCTCCCTTGCTTCATCAACTCAGGTGACATTTACAGAAGATCACGCCAGGCGATTTGAATCTTACGGATGGTACGTGCAGTCTGTTGATGATGGAAATGATATTGAGGCAATCAATGCTGCAATTAACAGTGCTCAACAAGAAAGAGATCGGCCCTCCATAATAATGGTGCGTACTCATATCGGATACGGATCACCAAATAAACAAGATAGTTGTGCAGCACACGGCTCTCCGTTAGGCGAAGAAGAGACGAAGCTGACCAAAGCTAAACTTGGGTGGCCTCTTGAGCCGCCTTTTTTAATTCCACCGGAAGCGGAGACTCATTTTCGCAAAGCAGTTGAACGTGGAGAAAAAGCGGAAGGAGATTGGAAACAAAAGCTTTCACTATACGAGAAGGAATATCCGATGCTTGCCATAGAACTTAAAGATCTTATCAGTGGGAAGCGCTCCACAAATTGGGATTCGGCTATTCCTGAATTTCAGACTGATGCCAAAGGTATGGCTACACGAGTCGCTTCTGGAAAAGTCATGCAGGCATTTAGTCCATTACTGCCAGGCTTTATTGGCGGCTCAGCAGATCTGAATACATCTACTTATACCGAGCTGAAAGGAGCAGGCAATTTTGAAAACCCTTCAATGGCCGTTGGCGATTTGCAGGGTTCGGCTGAAGGCGGTTGGAGTTATGCCGGGCGAAATTTGCAGTTTGGCGTTCGTGAACATGCGATGGCTGCAATCTCAAACGGAATGGCAGCACATGGCGGTATCATTCCATTTTGTGCTACGTTTCTCACGTTCTCAGATTACATGCGGCCCGCAATTCGCTTGGCTGCGCTGATGGAATTGAATGTTATTTTCGTTTTTACGCACGACAGTATTGCAATGGGCGAAGACGGACCGACACATCAACCAGTAGAACATCTTGCGAGTCTCAGAGCAATTCCAAATTTGATTGTAATTCGACCGAGTGATGCTAACGAAACTGCAATAGCCTGGCGCATTGCCGTAGAATCGTACAAAGCTCCCGTAGCTCTGGTTCTGTCGCGTCAGGATCTGTCAATACTTGATCGGGAAAAATTTGCTCCTGCTGAGGGGCTTCGATTCGGAGCTTATATTTTGTCCGATGCATCGGATACTCATCCTGACATAATTCTAATTGCAACCGGATCTGAAGTTGACCTGATTGTGAAAGCGCAGCAAGAATTAATTAAACAGAATATTTCAGTGCGCCTTGTTTCAATGCCCAGTTGGGAATTGTTTGAAGCACAACCTTCTGAATATCGCGAATCGGTGCTCCCGTCATTTGTGCATACAAGAATTGCAGTAGAGGCAGGAGTATCGCAAGGCTGGCATCGTTATGTTGGCGACTCAGGGGAAATAATTGGTATTGATACATTTGGTGCGTCGGCTCCCGGAGACGTGATGATGCGCGAATATGGATTTACACCTGAGAATATTTGTGTGCGAGCAATAGCTTTGCTTAAAAGGAATAACAATAAGTGATTTATTAAAATGACAGAGCCATGAAACGAATCGGAATAGCGGCTGACCACGCTGGATTTGAATTGAAGGAATATGTTAGGAAAATGCTGATTGAAACAGGGCATGAAGTAATTGATTTTGGTAATGCGACCTTAAATCCGGCCGATGATTATCCTGACTATGTAATTCCACTAGCACAGGCAATAGCAAACGGAAAGACAGATCGTGGTATTGCCATCTGTGGAAGCGGGGTAGGAGCTAGCATAGCTGCAAACAAAGTAATTGGCGTAAGAGCTTGTCTTATTCATGAAAAGTTTTCGGCAAAACAGGGTGTAGAAGATGATGACATGAATATGATTTGCCTCGGAGGCAGAGTAGTTGAACATACGTTGGCATGGGAACTGATTATGATTTTCCTGGCATCAAAATTCAGCGGCGCCGAAAGACATGTTCGCAGGCTTGCTAAAGTAGCGGCGTTAGAAAATAATAAAACACAAAAGCCTTAATGGATGTGTCACCCCTTGCCGGTAAATTGGCTGCGCAGGAAATGTTGGTAGACGTTCCACGGTTAATCACATCCTATTACTCTGAAAAGCCTGATCCCTCTGTACCCGCTCAACGCATTTCGTTTGGCACCTCGGGGCATCGAGGTTCAGCAATAAAAAATTCTTTCAATGAAAGTCATATCCTTGCTATTACACAGGCGATTTGTTTGTATCGTAAGGCTAAGAAAATTGAAGGGCCGCTGTATCTCGGTTTTGATACTCATGCGCTTTCGGCTCCGGCTTTTGCTACCACGATGGAAGTATTGGCAGCTAACGATGTAGAAGTTATGATCGCAGCAGGAGATGAGTATACACCAACTCCTGCTATTTCGCATGCCATTTTAAAATACAATCGCGAACGCAAAACAGGTTTGGCGGACGGTATAGTTATCACGCCTTCGCACAATCCGCCGGCTGATGGAGGTTTAAAATATAATCCGCCTAATGGCGGGCCAGCGGGAACTGATGTGACCAACTGGATAGAAACAAAGGCAAATCAATTTCTAGATAATAATCTTGGTCACGTGAAGAGAACTTCTTATGACAAAGCACTCTGCGCTTCAACTACACATCGGTATGATTACCTGAACACGTACATCAAAGATCTTGGAAATGTCATTGACATGGATATTATCCGTGATTCAAAAGTAAAGATGGGCGTTGATCCGCTGGGTGGTGCCGGAGTTCACTATTGGGGACCAATTGCCGACCACTACCACCTTGACCTAACAGTTGTAAATAAAATTGTTGATCCTACATTCAGTTTTATGACTGCTGATTGGGACGGGCAGATCCGCATGGATCCTTCGTCCTCCTATGCCATGCAGCGATTAATCGAGATGAAGGATCACTTTGATATTTCTTTTGCATGCGATACAGATCATGACCGGCATGGAGTTGTTACAAAAAGCATAGGATTGTTAAACCCCAACCATTATTTATCTGTAGTTGTCTTTTATCTGCTTCAGCAACGTCCGCTATGGAGTCCAGATGCGGCGATAGGAAAGACTGTTGTTACTACGCAACTTATTGATCGAATCACTTCAAACCTTGGAAGGAAACTCAATGAAGTCCCAGTCGGGTTTAAATGGTTTGTTGATGGCTTGCTTAATTCATCGCTATGTTTTGGTGGTGAGGAAAGTGCGGGTGCATCTTTTTCAAGATTGAATGGAGCCGTATGGACAACGGATAAGGATGGGTTTATTCCTGCTTTACTATCGGCAGAGATTACAGCGAAACTCGGGCGCGATCCTGGAATAGTGTACAGTGAGCTCATTAAAGAATTTGGTGAACCCATTTACGAGCGAATTGAAGCAACAGCAACTCCTGAACAGAAAGAAAAATTAAAGAAACTTTCTGCTAGCCAAATTAAAAGCAAGACGCTTGCAGGGGAGAAGATCAGCAGCATACTGACTAACGCACCTGCTAATAATGCACCAATTGAGGGAGTGAAAGTGATAACCGAAAACGGATGGTTTGCTGCGCGTCCTTCGGGCACAGAAAATATGTATAAGATTTATGCCGAAAGTTTTTTGGGCAATGATCACTTAAAGAATATTCTAAATGAAGCAGAGGATATCGTAAAGACTGCTCTAAAATAAAAATAAGAGGATGAAACTGATACCAGTATTGGCCCACGAGCTCATATCTAATATGAGAGCATTTTTTCAAACGGATAATTCTAAACTCAGTTACCTGAATGAAGAGCCACTGCGCGCTGAACTCTTAAGTGCCGAGCAGATGGAACGATTTGGCAAATCACTGGCGGGAACTCACAAACTAAGCTCGAAGCCGGCCCAAGATCATTTACTTAAGCGCCTTGCTGATAATGAAATTATCCTGCATAAAGTTCGCAGACTCCTCATTGATTCTATAAAGAAGAAATACCGGATTACACCTGCTGGAGAATGGCTGATTGATAATTTTTATTTGATCGAGGAACATATCCGAAATGCAAAAACACATTTTCCTAAAGACTACAGTGAAGACTTACCACAACTTTTGGATAGTGAGTCTGCCGGATTGACTCGCGTCTATGGTATTGTTCTTCAGATAATTTCCCATAGTGATGGAAGGATTGATATGGAAAGCCTGAGCAGTTTTGTGAAAGCTTATCAAAGCGTCACCAATTTGAAATTGGGTGAATTGTGGGCGATACCTATTATGCTTCGCTTGGCATTGATTGAAAACCTCAGGCGTGTTTCGGCTCGCATTGCCATTGACAGAGTTGACGGAAACCTTGCTGATTACTGGGCGAAACAGATGATTGAGACAGTGGAAAAGAATCCAAAAAATCTGATCCTGGTGATTGCAGACATGGCCCGATCCAGCCCGCCACTGGTAAGTGCATTCGTCTCTGAATTAACACGACAGCTTAGAGGGAAAGGCCCGGACTTGGCATTATCGCTGAACTGGATAGAACAACAATTATCAGAAAGCGGATTGACAAGCTCTGAATTGGTGAGTGCAGAAAATCAAAAACAAGCGGCCGATCAGGTTTCTATGAGTAATAGCATTGGCAGCCTTCGTTTGCTTAGCGCAATGGATTGGCGGGATTTTGTGGAGACACATAGTGTTGTTGAACAAACACTTCGCGAAGACAAAGAGGGAATCTATGGCTTGATGGATTTTTCTACACGGGATCGATACCGGCATGTGGTGGAGCACATTGCGAAGAACAGCAATGTATCGGAGTATGAAGTAGCACGCATAGCAACTCGGTTGGCTAATGAAAGTAGCTTTGATGTCGTTGACGGCGATGACCGAAAATCTCATGTTGGATATTTCCTGATAGGAGACGGCGTGAGCGAAACCAGGAAAGTTGCAAAGATGCGAGTATCGGGAATTCAAAGACTAAAACAAGCAATCGCGAGGAATGCTTTTCCAATTTATTTAACCTTCATTTCGTTCATTACATTTATAATTAGCGCAGGCATTCTGATAAGAGCTCGCTCGGATACGACCAGCAACTGGTTACTTATTTCAATAGCCTTTCTTTCTCTTTTATGTGCAAGTCAATTGGCAATTTCAGTAGTTAATTTTTTCTCCACGTTATTAGTTAGTCCACATCTATTGCCGCGAATGAATTTCTCCAAAGAGATTCCGGCAACATCTCGCACACTGGTAGTAATTCCTGTGATGCTTACCAATGCTGAAGAAATCGAGGATTTAGTAGAGGCGTTGGAAGTTCGCTTCCTCGCCAACAGAAACAACAACTTGCATTTTGGTCTATTAACAGATTTTACGGATGCGGTGCACGAAACACTCCCGGAAGACCAAGTCCTTGTTGACTTGGCGCAACAACGGATTGAACAACTGAATCTAAAATATCAGCGAAGTAGGAATGATTTGTTCTTTCTATTCCACAGACCGCGATATTGGAATCCTCAGGAGAATACATGGATGGGTTATGAGCGAAAACGCGGAAAGCTTTCTGAATTAAATTCATTATTACGCGGAAGCTCCAAAGATCGTTTTGAACGGATCGTTGGAGAACAATCCGTTTTCCCTTATGTCAAATATGTAATTACACTCGATGCTGATACTCAGTTACCCATGGGATCTGCCTGGAAATTAATTGGCACCATGGCTCATCCTTTGAACCGCGCATGGTACGATGAAAAAAAGAAACGGGTAACGAAAGGTTACGGCATTCTTCAACCAAGAGTGACCGTAAGCTTGCCAGATATTACCAGTTCTTTGTATGCACGCATGCATGGAAATGAGCCTGGCATCGATCCATATACACGCGCGTCTTCTGATGTTTATCAGGATTTATTTGGTGAGGGCTCATTCATAGGTAAAGGAATATATGACGTAGATATTTTCATAAAAACACTTGACGGACGATTTTCTGAAAATGGAATTCTTAGTCATGACCTGCTTGAAGGTTGTTACGTAAGATCTGGGTTACTGAGTGATGTCCAATTGTTTGAAAAATACCCCACCAGCTATCGCGCTGATATGAAAAGACGCTCGCGTTGGATTCGTGGTGACTGGCAGATATTTTCATGGTTTTTGCCCCTTGTTCCAGGAGTCGGGCATTGGAATAAGAATCCAATCTCAGGACTATCACGATGGAAAATATTTGACAACATCAGACGAAGCCTTGTGCCAATTGCCCTCACTGTGATGATATTATTGGGATGGCTTGCATTACCTTCTCCTTTATTCTGGACAATTGCTGTTTCTGGTATCATTGTTTTTCCCATTCTTGTTACTTCCATCTGGGATTCCATTCGAAAACCAAAAGATGTCATCTTACTTCATCACGTTAGAAATTCAATTCGAAGTATCGCAGGTATTTTTATAGGAACTCTGTTCTCACTTATCTGCTTGCCATTCGAAGCATTTTTGAATGTGGCGGCAATAATTACTACGATATGGAGAGTAATCTTTAGTAGAAAAAAACTCCTTGAGTGGAATCCGTCAGCTAACAAGGAGGCCATTAACCAAACACATCTATTCGCAGCTTATGTTTCTATGTGGGCTGAACCGGCTCTTGCTATAGTATTATTTGTCTTTCTGGTAATTTATTTGCCTGCTAAACTTTTTGTAGCCGTGCCAATTCTGTTTCTCTGGCTAACGGTGCCAATCGTCACGTGGTGGACAAGCAAGCCATTGGCTAAGCAGGTATCAAAACTCAGCGATGGGCAAAATATTTTTCTTCGGAAAATGGCAAGAAAAACCTGGAGCTTCTTTGAAAAATTTGTGGGGCCTGAAGACAACTGGCTGCCTCCGGATAATTTTCAGGAGCAACCCGTTGCCCTTGTTGCACATCGTACATCACCCACCAACATTGGGTTAGCGCTATTGGCCAATTTGTCGGCTAATAACTTTGGCTACATCAATACCAAGCAACTTATTGAGAGGACAATGAATACGCTGAGCTCGATGGGAAAGATGGAAAGATTCAAGGGGCATTTTTATAATTGGTATGACACCGAATCATTAAACCCACTATTTCCAAAATATATATCGACGGTTGACAGCGGAAATCTTGCAGGGCACTTGCTGGTCTTGAGACAAGGACTGTTAACAATACCTCATCAAAAAATAATAAATGAAAATTTGTTTAGAGGCCTCCATGATACAATGCGAGTGCTTATCGATAAGGAGAAAGGAAAAAATAGTGAGTTGTTAAAGCTATTCATGACTGATTTGGAAGCAGCGTGCAATCGTAAATCAATGACGTTTCATGAAGTAAAAATAAACTTAGAAACACTAACGCAAAGATTTAGTGCGGTTATAGAAAAATTGAATCAAGATCCCGAGAGTGAAGCTTATCAATGGAAACTAATGCTCAAAGATCAGTTAACAGGAGCGAGTGACAATCTTCAAATTCTGTCACCCTGGCTTTTGTTAGATAGCGCTCCTGCTAGATTTGTTGGATTCGTTTCGATACGAGAGAATTTAACACTAATTGAATTAATAAATGCTGCAGAACAGTTGAAAGATGAAGTGATTCAATATCAAACTAGTTCTACTACATCGGTTGAAAACGAATGGCTTGAATTATTCAGAACCGAATTAACCAAATCTGTTAAGCAGGCAAAAGCGCTAATTGCAATTACTGAGAACCTCGCTCAGCAATGCAACGAATTGGCGGATATGGAATGGGATTTTCTATATGAAAAATCTACCAGTTTACTCAGCATTGGATACAATGTGCAAAAACATCAGAGCGACGCAAGCTATTATGATTTGCTAGCCTCAGAAGCAAGGCTATGTACGTTCATTGGTATTGCTCAGGGGAAATTGCCCCAAGAAAGTTGGTTTGCGTTAGGTCGCTTATTAACAAATGTGCATGGAGACTCGATTCTTCTTTCGTGGAGTGGTTCCATGTTTGAATATCTCATGCCGCTTTTAGTCATGCCTACTTATGAAAATACACTTTTGGATCAAACCTGTAAAGCCGCAGTTGACTGGCAGATAAAATATGGAAAATTGACTGGCTTGCCTTGGGGCATTTCTGAGTCGGGTTACAATATGATTAATGCTACCGCCAATTATCAATATCGCGCGTTTGGCGTTCCTGGCTTAGGACTGAAGCGTGGCCTCGAAGAAGATTCGGTTATTGCTCCGTATGCATCAGCATTGGCGCTGATGGTAGCACCGACCAAGGCATGTGAGAACTTAGAGTTGCTCTATGAAAAAGGATTTGAGGGACGTTATGGATTCTACGAAGCGGTCGACTATACTCAGTCTCGTTTGCAACGTGGTGAATCCAGCTCCATTGTTTATTCATTTATGGCGCATCATCAAGGGATGAGCTTGTTGTCATTGTCTTATTTGCTTCACGATAAACCGATGCAAAAACTGTTTGAATTAGAGCCTCAGTTTAAGGCAACACTTTTATTACTTCAGGAGCGAATTCCGAGAGCGACAACTTTCTTTGCACATACTACAGACATTGCAGATGTTAATTATGCGTTAGGCAACACGGAGACCAGAATAATCAAGACTCCGAATACATCTATTCCCGAAGTGCAATTATTATCGAATGGAAGATACCATGTGATGGTTACAAATTCTGGTGGTGGTTACAGTCGTTGGAAAGATATTGCCGTTACGCGTTGGCGCGAAGATGGTACGTGTGATAACTGGGGAGCGTTTTGCTATTTGAGGGATTTAGAGAGCGATGACTACTGGTCGAACACACATCAGCCTGCACTTAAGAAAGGTGAAAAATACGAAGCTACATTTTCACAAGGCCACGCAGGTTTTCTTACAATCAATAATGACATAGAAGCCAGGACTGAAATTGTTGTATCTCCTGAAGATGATATTGAAATGCGAAGAGTTCACTTAACAAACCATTCTGATATTGTTAGGACCATTGAGATTACCAGTTATGCAGAAGTAGTACTTGCGCCGGCAGCTTCAGATTTGATGCAACCTGCATTCAGCAATCTTTTTGTGCAAACCGAGATCGTTGCTTCACAACATGCTATTCTTTGCACACGTAGACCGCGTTCTGCCGATGAGCAATCGCCGTGGATGTTTCATTTGATGACTGCACAGGGAAAAGAACCTGAAGAGGTCACCTATGAAACCGACCGAATGGAATTTATTGGTCGTGGAAATACAATTGCTAACCCGCAAGCGATGAGCAATCAGGGTTCGCTTTCCGGAAATCATGGCTCTGTGCTGGATCCGATCGTTTCTATTAGATATAAGATTACTCTCGAACCGGAGGAAACAATTGTGATTGACATGGTCATTGGTGTTGCAGAAAAGAAGGAAACCTGTCAGGGCATGATTGATAAATATCAGGATAAACATCACAAAGACCGCGTGTTTGAATTAGCGTGGACACATAGCCAGGTAGTACTAAGACAGATTAATGCTTCAGAGGCTGATGCGCAATTGTTTGGGCGCCTCGCAAGCTCCATACTGTTCACTAACTCGTTATTCAGAGCTGATCCCAAAATTCTAATAAACAATCATCGAGGGCAATCCGGTTTATGGGGATATTCTATTTCGGGAGATTTACCTATTGTGCTATTACAAATTGAAAAACAAACCAATGTGCTGCTAGTAAAACAATTCATACAGGCGCACGCTTACTGGCGACTAAAGGGGCTTGCTGTTGATTTGGTTATATGGAATGAAGAACACAATGTCTATAGGCAGGTTTTTCAAAATGAAATTCAGGCCCTTATTCCTTCAGAGTTAATAGATCGTCCGGGAGGCATTTTTGTGAGAGCATTAGATCAGATATCAAACGAGGATCGTATATTATTTCAGACAGTAGCACGCGTCGCTATTTCTGACAATGGCGGTACATTGGTGGACCATGTGAAACGGAAGGCGCCGGTTAAAGTGATGATTCCTTATATCATCCAAAATAAGTATATACTTTCTTCGACATCTATTCCTATACCGAAAGATCTGCTCTTCTTTAATGGGACAGGAGGGTTCTCTTCTGAGGGCGATGAATATGTCATTTCCATTAAGGATAAAAGAAGAACTCCTGCTCCGTGGGTGAATGTGATAGCTAATACAAATTTTGGAACTGTGATTTCAGAGAGTGGATCGGCTTACACGTGGGTAGAAAATGCACATGAATTCAGACTTACGCCATGGAACAATGATCCGGTATGTGATTCAGGCGGAGAAGCATTTTATCTGCGCGATGAAGACAGTGGCCATTTTTGGTCAACAACATTTCTTCCGAAAGGAGGCCAGTCAAATTACATTACTCGTCACGGGTTTGGATACAGTGTGTTTGAACATATTGAAGACGGAATATATTCAGAAATGCTGGTGTATGTTGATCTTGAAGCAACGATCAAATTTACCGTCATAAAAATTCGTAATCAATCTGGCAGATCACGCAAACTCTCGGCAACGGGTTACACGGAATGGGTTCTTGGCGATAGTAGAATGAAAACGGCTATGTATGTCCATACAGAAGTTGACCCGGACAGCGGAGCGCTTTTTGCAAAGAATCCATACAGCACCGAATTTTCTAATCGCGTCGGCTTTTTTGATGTAGATTATATTAAGAAGACGTTTACTGCCGATCGCACTGAGTTCATTGGTCGCAACGGAACGCTACAAAATCCAGATGCCATGTTGCGGCAGAAGCTCTCAGGAAAAATTGGTCTTGCATTAGATCCATGCGCGGCAATTCAGGTTCCATTTGATCTGGCTGATGGCGAAGAACATGAAGTTATTTTTCGACTTGGTGCCGGAAAGAATTCCGGTGATGCAAGCGAGGTGGCTCGACACTTTCGCGGAAGTATAGTTGCACGTGATTCATTTGAAAAGGTAAAAAACTACTGGAAACATACCGTTGGTGCCTTGCAAGTAGAAACTCCGGACATAGCCATTAATATCATTACGAATGGATGGCTCACGTATCAAACGCTTTCATCACGCCTCTGGGGCCGAAGCGGATATTATCAATCGGGAGGAGCCTTTGGTTTTCGAGATCAGCTTCAGGATGTATTGTCGTTGGTTCATACAACGCCGCGACTTGCACGCGAACAAATTTTATTAAGCGCATCACATCAATTTAAAGAAGGCGATGTGCAACACTGGTGGCACCCGCCAACCGGTCGCGGTGTACGAACAAAGTGCTCGGATGATTTCTTATGGCTTCCTTATGTAACATCAATTTATGTTTTACATACGGGAGACTTTGCAGTGCTGGAAGAATCTCCGCCGTTCATCGAGGGGCGACAGTTAAATCCTGGCGAAGAATCGTACTATGACCTACCTGTACAATCAGGGAAACCGGCTAAACTTTATGATCATTGCATACAAGCGATTAAAAATGGTTTCAGATTCGGTGAACACGGGTTGCCCTTAATTGGCACTGGCGATTGGAACGATGGGTATGACAGAGTGGGAAAGGATGGAAAAGGAGAAAGTGTATGGTTAGCGTTTTTCCTTTACGAAATATTAATCCGGTTTGTTGATGTTGCTAACGTGAATAATGATTCAGCCTTTGCCGATGAATGCAAAAAACAAGCACAAGAGCTAAAGGAAAACATTGATAAGAATGCATGGGATGGCCAATGGTACAAACGTGCATGGTTCGACGATGGAAGTGTACTTGGCTCTTCAACCAGTAAAGAATGTCAGATCGATTCCATTGCACAGAGTTGGTCTGTTTTATCGGGGGCAGGGGAGGCGCAACATGCAAACTTGGCGATGGAGGCAGCATATAAAAATCTCGTACAGAAAGATGTAGGAATCATTCAATTGTTGGAGCCACCGTTTGATAAGTCTGATTTAAATCCAGGTTACATAAAGGGATACGTGCCTGGTGTACGTGAGAATGGAGGACAATATACCCATGCTGCAGTTTGGATGATCATCGCTTTCGCAAAGCTGGGAGACAAAAAACGCGCGTGGGAATTATTGAACATGATCAATCCGATAAATCATGGCAAAACTGCCGAGACAATTGCAACATATAAAGTAGAACCTTACGTGCTGGCGGCCGATGTGTATGCACGTGCTCCACATGCGGGACGTGGCGGCTGGACATGGTACACAGGTTCGGCAGGCTGGATGTATCGACTTATAGTAGAGTCTTTTCTTGGCTTGCAGCGGGAAGCAGACAAACTCATATTTGTTCCTTGTATTCCTGAAGAATGGGAATCATTTAAACTTCATTACCGATACATTAATACGGTTTATCATATCACTGTCATTCAGAAAATTGGTATTGAGGAAATGATAGTAACAGTTGATGGAATGAAACAAAATACCAAAACGATTACGCTCATAGATGATGATGTTGAGCATCACGCTCAAATCGTGATATTCAACTCAAAGGGAGTTAAGAGTTAAAGAATGAACTTAATTGGAAATAAGTGTGGCTGCATCTCTATCAACAAACCATAGCAATACACCATCATTGGGCTTGATAAGTTGTGCAGGATAATGAGCTGGTTGAAATGATGATGTTAAAACCTGTTTCACAACTTCAGATTTTTTTGTTCCTGTTACCAGAAAAAGAATATGATGGGCCTGATTAATCAGCGGTGCTGTCATGGTAACGCGAAACATTTTTTCTTCTTCGACATAAACGTCTCTCACTCCTTCAACATGTTCGTCAATGACTTTTGTCCCTGGGAATAAAGAAGCAGTGTGTCCGTTTTCGCCAAGGCCAAGCAGCACAAGGTCAAAACGCAATGACTCCGTTTTGAAAAAGTCTTTAATATCTTTCTCATATTCCTTTGCTGCCATATT
>JABDGP010000015.1 GCA_013285945.1 Bacteroidota bacterium
ATTTCCCACCCATGCTTTCGGCAATTCCTTCTGCCATCTTTTTTATTTTTTGCAGACCTTCTTCGCGCCACACTTCATTAAGCGCTCGAAAGGTGCCTGAAATGTTTACTTCATTAGGAATAATGTTCGTTGCGCCATCGGCAATGACTTTCCCAAATGTCAAAACCGTAGGCTGTTTTGGGCTGGCATTTCGGCTGATAATTTGCTGCAATGCTATGATGATGTGAGAAGAGATCACGACCGGGTCGATCGTCAGTTCTGGCGCGGCTCCATGACCACCCTTGCCAATCACACGCAAATATATCTCATCACTACTTGCCATATACATGCCTTCACGGAATCCGACTTTGCCGGCCGGTATCAGTGGCATTACGTGCTGACCGATAATTGCTGAAGGTTTGGGATTTTCCAAAACACCTTCTTTGATCATCATTGAAGCGCCACCCGGATTTTTCTCTTCACCAGGTTGAAAAATAAATTTTACGGTTCCTTCAAATTGACTTTTTACTTCGCTGAGTATTTTAGCTGTGCCCAAAAGCGAAGCTGTGTGTACATCGTGGCCGCAAGCATGCATCACTCCTGGGTTTTTCGATTTATACGGAGATGTGCTTGTCTCCTGAATGGGCAGGGCATCCATGTCGGCACGTAACGCGACAGTTCTTTTCTGTGGATTCTTTCCTTTTATCAAAACGACTACGCCTGTTCCTGCAACACCTTCTATTGGTTTTAGGCCGAAACTCTGCAGTTGATCTGAAACGAATTTTGCAGTATTGAATTCTTTATAGGAGAGCTCGGGGTTGGCATGCAGATGTCGGCGCATGCTCACAACCTCATGGGCATACCGGATTGAAAGCTTCTTAATCTGGTCGAGCATTGGCAAATCAGCTTTTGATTTGAGCCATCAATTTAGAAACGATATCATCTACAGACTTTCCTTCGGCTTCGGCTTTGAAATTGCGTACTATACGATGGCGTAATACCGGTTGTGCCACGGCTTGCACATCTTCAATGTCGGGAGAATATTTGCCGTTGAGTAGGGCATTGCATTTTGCACCCAATACTAAATATTGCGAAGCCCGCGGACCGGCGCCCCATTCCAGCATATCATTGGCCAGTAAGGAAGAATTTCCGGGTCTTGTAGATGAGGCTAGTTTCACGGCATACTCAACAACATTATCAGCGATGGGTACTCTTCGCACGAGGTGCTGAAAGGACATGATATCCTCGGCACCGAGCATCTTGGAAACTTCGGCCTTTTCGTCGGCCGTAGTGCCTTTCACAATCTTCAGTTCCTGTTCGTAGGTAGGGTAATCCAAAAAAATGTTGAACATAAAGCGATCCAACTGGGCTTCAGGCAACGGATAAGTCCCCTCTTGCTCAATCGGGTTTTGAGTGGCGAGTACGAAAAACGGCTGTGGAAGCAAGTAACGGTTGCCCGCAATAGTTACAGCATTTTCTTGCATTGCTTCGAGAAGAGCAGCTTGTGTTTTTGGTGGTGTACGATTGATCTCGTCGGCCAGCACAATGTTGGCGAAGACAGGTCCTTTTACGAATTGAAAATTCCTTTCCTTGTCCATAGTCTCTGCGCCAACAATATCAGAAGGCATAAGATCAGGGGTAAACTGAATTCGTTTGAATTGCAGATCAAGTACCTGAGCCAGAGTTTGTACGAGCAATGTTTTGGCCAAACCGGGTACACCGATGAGGAGTGCATGGCCATGACTAAAAATAGCAGTGAGGGTGAGCCGGATTACATCATCTTGTCCTACGATGACCTTACCGATTTCACTTTTTAAATTCTTGTATGCTTGTGCCAATGCATCCGCGGCTTCCACATCGTTGGCAAAATTTTTTGACATTCTATTAAAATCTTTGGATGTGAAAGTAACTTTTTATTAAAGCCATCGCAAGATAAACCTGTTTCAACAGAGGAATCACGCAAAAAACGTTACTCCAAAATTTTGCAATAATTATACGATGGATCGATGTTGATAAACACGTCTTGGCGCGCCTTAAGGAACCATTTATTAATAGCCTTGTCTTTCTTTTCGGCCGATGCCGCCGATTGTATTCTATGCCAATCGTCCGTCAGGTTGGCTTGGTGCGGCGCAATTTTGGCCTTAAAGTAGATGATTCGCACCGCCTCCTTTTGACCTTCTGTGCGATAGGGGAGCGGTTTTGAAATTTCACCCACTTTCATTGGGTCAATAGCAAGATAGACGGCTGGGTCAATTCTGTTCAGGGCAACTCGTACATCGCCATCTTGATCTGTGATATAGCCGGAGTGGCCTTTCGTTTCCTTGTCGTCAGAAAATAATTTGGCTGCACGCTCAAACTTAATACTGTCTTTCACAATTTTTCTGCGCAAGCTGTCAAGAAACTGTGTGGCTCTGTCAATGTCGCTTTGACTTGGTATTGCCGAAACCAGAATATGGCGTGAATTATATTCATTACCCCGACGATCGATCAACTGCATGATGTGAAACCCAAAGGGTGACTCAAACGGATGTGATATTTCTCCTTTACGCAATTTGAAAGCCATCGCTTCAAACTCGGGCACCATGTTACCCCGGCCTTGGTAGCCGAGCTCACCGCCATTAGACTGGGCCGATGGATCTTCTGAATATTTTTTAGCGAGTTCGTTAAAATTTTCTCCATTCATGAGCCTATTGCGCAGTTCTTCCAATCGGTTCTTCGCATCTTCTTTCTGCTGATGGTTAACTTTCGCTACCCGTACAATTTGCCCGATCTCGGCATCGGCAGAATAATAGGGCAAACTGTCTTTAGGTATTTTATTAAAAAAGCGCTTCACTTCTGATGGTGTGATATCAATGTCTTTGGTGATGCGCTGAGTCATTTCGCGCGCCAGAAGTTGTTCGCGGATCTGATCACGAAGTTCTATCTTTATTTGATCGAGTGTTTTACCATATTGACGTTCCAGTTCTTCGGGTGAGTTGCCGTAGTTTTGCAGAATCACGTTCATCCGCTGGGTTGTATTTTGATCTACCTCGAGATCTGTAACCAAGACAGAGTCAATCTCAGCTTTGGCTACCATTAGTTTGTTCATTACCATGCGGTTTAGCAAACTGCACTTTGCCTGGTCTGAACCTGGATTTCCTTCTGTGAGATAATTCTGATAAGCCGCCTCCAGTTCGGATTTTAACACAATGTAATTGTCGACTTTACCGATGATCTTGTCCAGCACAAAACTATTGTCCTCTTTCTCCTTGGCATCCTGAGCTAAGGATGTCAGTGAAAATAGCATTACAAGTATCCAACTATTTGCTAAAAACCTCAAAATCTTTACGTTTTGCAGCATTTTCATAAACCTCATCCTCCAATTTTTTCGCAAGTTCTACTTTTCTTTTATTTAAAATAATGTTTTTAATGTCCTGTCTTACGAACTCCAACGGCGAAATGTTATCGCTGATTTTGTAGGCGTCGACTTTCAGAAAATACAAAAAACCAGGGTCATTGGTTTCATAATAATTGTAAGACCTTAAAAACTGTATTTTATTTGGAATTTCCGCCAGTGGCGAATTTACTGCAAGCTTATCAAACTCAATCCACGAGGAATCGGCCAAGTGATAAGCGGCTGAAAAACTCAGGCAATAAGATTTCAATTCGGCAATCTCTTTCTCCTTAATAGAGAACATCAAGTCCTTTATTCGCTTCACGCGGGGTGCATCTTTCGGCACTTTTATATAGGTACCTCTGATAATGTTTTGCTTGAGAATAAAATTGTCGGGGTGAGCTTTATAATAATTCTCAATATCAACATCGTTGACACTGTCATTAAGATGCTGTTGAATATAATAGTTTTGAAATTCGTAGCCAATCAAACTGTATCGATAGTCAAGCACTTTGCGTTCCACTTCGGCTTCGTCAATATTGATTGTTTTTAATGCTTCCTGAATAAGCAACTGTTTTCGAACCCAGCTTGTAACGTAAGCATTAATGCGTGCGGCACTATCATCTTTTGTGGTCTTCTCGGGCACTATACCTTTCAATTCATCCAGATATAGGAAGGCATTGTTTACCCGGGCTATGGCTTTGCGCTTATTATTGGTTTCATTCTGTCCTTTTTTCATGCGGATGAGATCGCAACTATTCAAGAATGCAAGCATGACGATGAATGCAAAAAGTGATGAACCTGAATATGCAGACCCAACCGTTTTCATGGTTTTACCAGCTCGTCCAAAACGATTTTCTTTCCTTTATTATTCACTTTTACCGGGTATTTATTTTTTAATGCTGTAACCCAATTCTTTTCCAATGAATCCTGATAGCCGGAAATAGCCTGCGCACGGGCTTCTTCAAATGTTTTTGTGCCTGGAGCCACCAGGCGGGCAACCTCCACAAGATAATAAATGCCATCGGCTTCTACTTCTTGCAGGCCTGGTACCCAGTTGATCTTGTCGATCACTTTGCTTTCGCCCTTTTCATAACTGCGATAATTTTGGACAGATTTAAATTTTTTGAGATCTGCTGCAGTGAGCGAATCGCCACGATCAATCTTCTTTCTCAACTCATCCAAAAATGATTTGTCGGTTGTGGCAAAAAAACGTGCCTCAATGCGTGACCCTGCACTGAATTTATCCAGGTGTTCTTTATAGAATTTCTTTTGCCCTGCCGAGTCTTCGGAGGCTTTTCCCCAGACTTCTTTTTCCATGATCTCGAATAACAAAATTCCTTCGCGGTATTCCGTTAGCAGATGCTGAAAGTCAGGATTTTCTTTGATGATCTTTTGTTCTTCGGCCTCGTTTATCTTCTCTTCAACAAATGAGTCATACAGTTGGCTCATAAAGGCAGCCGGCACGAGCTTGCTTTTTCCTTTTTGAAGGTCAATCCACGCGACAAAATCGCCGGTCATAATATTCTTGCCTCCTAAAGAAAATAATATAAGTTTATTGGCTTCACTGTCTCCCTTAAATTTCCAATTGCCACTTAATAAGCTTGAATCGGCCATAGTAATCACTCTCGATTTGTTCACGGCATTTTCAATAAACCCTAACTCTTTTCTACGTTTTGTGGCGAAGGCCTGCTCTGAAATTTTCATACGCTCGTCGCGTGCTACTCGTTTTTTTAATGATGCTTCAACTTCGGGATAAGTTGGAACAGGAATTTTTTTTTCGAGCCGCATGATATGCCATCCCACACTTGATTGAAACGGATCTGATATTTCGCCTGGCTTTTCCAAGGCAAATGCTGTTGCTTCAAACTCAGGAACAGATGCGAGAGCGCCAACTCCAAACGGCCGTAGCTTGCCCCCGGTGTTTTTGGTATTATTATCTTCAGAATATTCCTTACATAAGACATCCCAATTTCTGCCGCTCTTTAACTGATCGTAAATTTCAAAAATCTGATTTTTGATTTTGGTTTCATTGCCTTTGGCACTACGCAATAGAATATGCGAAACTTCTACTTCGCCACGAGAAGTTCGTTTGTCAAAGACCTTAACGAGGTGATACCCAAAACGAGTGCGCAAAATAGGAGATACCTTTCCGATATCGGTTTTGTAAGCGGCCTCCTCAAATTGATAAACCATCTGCATGGCGGTAAAGTAGCCGAGGTTGCCTCCGTTATATTTGGCCGACGGGTCTTCGCTTAATTCCCGCGCAAGTTTTTCAAAATCCTCTCCGTTTTCGATTCGTTTTTTGATATCCGAAATCTTGGTGTACGCTTTCGCTGAGTCTTCGGGCGTGGCGTCCGGTTTTACTTGTACGAGAATGTGAGATGCTTTTACTTCTTGTGTGAGGTGATCGTAGGCTTCTTTGGTTAACTTATCGAGTACGTCTTTTTCTGCGCGGTAAGGTTTTTTTAGTTCATCCCTGTAGGTCTTCAGTTCTTTATTGAATTTGGCCGTGGTATCAAGCCCGCGATGACGCGCTTCGGTAATCTTTAGTTTAAAATTGATGAACAGGTTAAGGTACTCATCCACCTTGGCTGAAGTAAAATCTTGAGATTTATTCGGATGATTCTTCTTGTATAAATAAATGAATTCATTGGTGTATGTGGGGGATTTATCGACAGTGAATAGAACTGTAGCCGGTTTTGTGGCTTTATCACTTTGGCTTGCGGCCCAAAAAGCCGTAAGGGAAAACAGAAACGCAAGAAGATAATTCTTCATAGATCGCACAGAATTTTTCAGGGTGCAAAGATAGTTTTTTGAAGGAAAGTGAATAGGGTGGGAAGATCAGACCAACTTGGTAAGTCGGCATATGTTTTTGCCGCCTTCAGTGGTGTACTCGATCTTGTCCATGATGGATTTTACCAAGCGTATTCCCAAGCCGCCCTTTCTTTTGTCTTGTACAAGGCTTTCCATATCGGGTTCGCTGAACTTGGTGATGTCAAACATGGAGCCATTGTCAATAATTTCAAAAATAAATGCGCTTCCACCCGGATGATCAATGTGCAACTCAATAATGTGTTCAGGGTTGCAATGATGCCCGTGGATCATCAGGTTAGAGCACATTTCATCGAGGGCCAATACAATGGCACTGACCTGAAGCTCGGGCACGTGGTTTTCGTTCAACACGTTTCTTACAAATTCGCGTATCCCTTTAAGGTTGGATAAACTGCAGCCTATGTTATACCGATAGTTCATTCGCCAATTTCAATGCCTCACTTTTATTTTCACGAATGTGCAACAGGTCAGCCAATCCAAGTATTTCAAATGTATTGGCTACCTTCTCTTTAAGACCGTACAACACCATCTGGATATTTTTGTCTCTGAATTCTTCGATGTATGACATAAAGACACCCAGACCTGCCGAAGAGATGTATTCGAGGGCGTTGCAATCCACAAGAATTTTCTTAAACCCTTCACCCACGCTCTTGGCAATGGCCAGATCCAGCTCTATGGAGGAACTTGCGTCAATTTCGCCGATTACGGCGATGATATCTGACCCACTTTCCTGCAATCTTTTGATGTGCACCATATTTTTCTAACGGTTTTTTAACAAATTAAGTTATCCATGAAATTTTACGGTCATCGAAGTGTAATCGTCATTCAGATTATTCGATCCCGAAAATTCATAAAGCCTTTTAATAATATTGTCTTCAATTTCTTTGGCACTTGCGCCTGCTTTTTCATTCAGCGCTACCGCAAGTCGATCGTTGCCGAACTCTTCGCCCTTGCCATCCTTGGCTTCGGTGATGCCATCGGTATATAATACCATTGTATCGCCAGGGCCATAAGGGATTTCATTATTTTCTATGTAATTGCAATAGTCCTTGCTGCGTACCATTCCCAATGCCGCTCCCTTGTCTTTGAGGTAAATAGATTCGACGGAGCCTGCACGCAGATAAAGAACCGGGCAATGACCAGCACGAGAGTAACGGATTTTCTTTTCTATAGTGTCAATAATAAAATAAGAAGCAGAGATAAAAGACCCGCGCTCTAAACAATATACAAGTGCCTGATTGGCACGCTGCATAAATTCCTTGGGGTCGAGAAGCTGCTGCGCGAGGCTGTGAAAAATTCCTTTCATCTGGCTCATGTGAAACGCTGCAGTGGTTCCTTTACCCGAAACATCGGCAATAATCAAAGCCACCAGGTGCTCATTGATCCGAAGTGTATCATAGTAATCACCGCCTACTTCATCGGCCGAGGCAGAAAAGGCAACAATCTCAAAGTCCTTATCTTGTTCGAGTTTATTGGGAAGCAAACTTTGCTGCACGGTTTTGGCAATCTTCAACTCTTCTTTATAGCGAGCATTTTGAAAAGCTTCTTCCATCAATCTGAAGTTTTCAATAGAAATACCTGCCTGGTTGGCGAATGTGGAGACGATGCGCGTCATTTCTTTATTGAAGCCTTCGGGCAATTCTTTGAGCAGGGCCAATGTTCCGATGGTTTCCTCTTTCACCACGATGGGAAACGCCAGCAACGAGCGGAAGCGGGATCCTTTCATCGTACCTAAATGTTTGGAAAGATTTTTTGTCTTCTCACTTCCCGAATCAAGGACTCCTTTAATATTATTTTTTTCCAGGTGCTCACGGATGTTTTTGGATTCCTGTTCGCTCACGCGGTAGGTAAACATTCTTCGGTCATTTTTGGCGCCTGTGATTTCAAGCCATGCTGCGTCAGCAAAGACGGAGCTCACAGAACTCTCCAATAGAATATTATAAACGCTCTCTTCGTCTTGTTCTGTTTGAATGGACTGGCTGATGCGCTGAAAGTTCACTACCTCTTCCAACTTCTGTTCAAACACCGAAGAGGTAGGTAGATTGAATAAAATCACCAGGAAGGAAAATATACCATACGTAATGATGAATGAAGCCAGCACAATAATAAAAAGCTGAGTTCGGTAGTCTAGAAATGCAGTCGTTTCTTTACTGATCATTTCTGTAGATCGCTCCACAGTATAAAAGAAGTAAGCGAGGTAAAAGAATGTCAGTAACAACAACAGCAGGCTTGTCCATTTCTGTTTGAAGTTCAGGTATGCCACCCAGCGCATGTTGGCGGCCAATGCCAATACCAGCAACCCAATGATTACATTCATCGTGGTGCTTACGGTCTCAGAAAATGTAATTCCCGCGCTGTCATAAAGAAGCACAGCAAACAAAATGATCTCAAAGAGCAGCCATGTACGGATTAGCCATTTTGACTTTTGATATAGAATCAGCCTTTTCCAGGATGATAAAGCCGATAACAGAAAATTGACAAGCAATGCCAGATTGATCTGACAAATGAAATCACTGAATACGATGTTAGTAGCCAGGGCAGTTGTGCCGAGCATGAAGACGAAAAGCCTGAAGACGAGTGATACTACAGTGGTTATAAGCCCTGTGGCAAACACTTTCCACAGCAAGTCAGTGAAGTTGAGGGAATCGTCAAGCTCGATACGGAATTTGTAGTAGTAGTAAAGAAAAATTATGTAGGCCGCGAGCATTACCCGGGGAAGCCATACGGGCACATCAGGGTGTAACCCCTGCATGCTGCTAAACAAAACGGTAATGTCAGAAAAAAGCAGGATCAGCCAGGCGATCATCGCGCCAAGGAAAGTGAGCCGAACCAATGCTTTGCTTTTGATCATTTCTGTTTTACTAAACTATTATTTTATCCAATCAAACCCCGTGTACTTTCTAAGTATTTCAGGTATTCTGATTCCTTCTTCGGTCTGGTTGTTTTCTAATATTGCTGCCACTATTCTCGGCAATGCCAAGGCGCTTCCGTTGAGGGTGTGCAACAATTGTGTTTTGCCCTCTTTGTTTTTGTAACGCAACTTCAGGCGGTTGGCCTGATACGTTTCAAAATTACTAACGGAGCTTACTTCAAGCCAGCGTTGTTGTGCTGCAGAAAACACTTCCATATCGTATGTCATAGCGCTGTTGAACCCCATGTCGCCACCACAAAGCAAAAGTTTGCGGTAAGGAAGCTCCAGTTTTTCCAACAGGCCTTGTACGTGCAGGCACATCTCATCAAGTGTGTTGTACGAATTTTCCGGCTTAGTGATTTGCACTATTTCTACTTTATCAAATTGATGCAGGCGATTAAGTCCGCGCACATGTGCACCCCAGCTGCCAGCCTCGCGCCTGAAGCAAGGCGTATAGCCGGCATTTTTTATTGGAAGATTTTCCTCTTGCACCATCACATCGCGGTACATATTTGTGATGGGCACTTCGGCTGTTGGTATCAGGTACAACCCGTCTTCTGTAGCAAAGTACATCTGGCCTTCCTTATCGGGAAGCTGTCCGGTGCCATAGCCGCTTGCTTCGTTTACAACAATCGGGGGTTGGATTTCAATATACTCTGCTTTCTCAGCTTCGGCCAAAAAGAAATTAATTAACGCCCGTTGAAGTTTAGCGCCCTTCCCTTTGTAAACAGGGAACCCCGCACCTGAAATTTTCACACCCAAATCAAAATCGATGATGTCGTATTTTTTTATCAATTCCCAATGCGGCAAAGCACCGGGATACAGCATTGGTACTGCACCATGTTCATACACATTTGTATTGTCTTCTGCGCCTTTGCCTGCGGGCACATTAGGATGAGGAACATTGGGGATTTTGTACAGAATTTCTTGAAGTCTTTTTTCCAGTTCTTCAAGACGTTCTTCGCCAGACTTTATATTTTGCTTGTCGAGAGCGACGGCACTTTTAATGGTATTGGCTTCTTCGATCTTTCCCGCTTTCATCAATTCACCAACCTTTTTAGAATCGATATTGGATTTCGCTTTTAAATCGTCTGCCTGCTTTTGAACTTCCTTTCGATTCTTATCAATAAGAATAGCTTCATTAACTAGAGAATCTGCGTCTTTGAAATTACGCTTCTTCAATCCATCAATTACCCGATTGGTTTCTTCACGAAGGACGTGTACTTGTAACATAAGCTAATTTAAGCCGTCAAAAGTAGCCAATAATTTTTTCCCGATTGTTGGATACTATGCGATTTTGGCCTATCATTGCATCATCAATCGCGGCCAATTCAGGCCATCAACGATATAAGCCCTAATTATTTTGTACTGAATGTGAGAAGTTTCTTAGTGTTTGATTCTATTTTGATGTCCCGCTTTTAAGTTTTAAAAATATCTCCAACCAATATCTTTTTCGATGCACACCATTGATGAACTCAATTTAAAGCTCTTGTCTGAGCTGAAGGAAGTGGCCGAAGCCATAGGCGTGAAAAACGCTAAAAAATTAACTAAAGAAGAACTTGTTTATAAAATCCTCGATCAACAGGCAGTAGCTGGCGAAAATACCCCAAAAGGTGAGGCTAGTGCTGAACGTAAAATGCGTCCCCGCAGACGCGAAAACGTAGCGCCACCGGTAGCTGCAGCAGCATCTTCGGCTGCCAAAGAACTTTCAAGTGAAGAAATGTTGCAAAGCATTGACCTCGATATATCTCCAAGCGTAACTCGTTTTGATGAACCTGTTGAAGCCACGGCACCTTCAGCTGAGGCGCAAGAAACACCAGCACAATCCGAACAACGGGAAGAAAGAACGTATAATAATCAAGGTCAAAACTCAAATCAGAATCCGAACCAAAATCCGAATTTTCAACAACCAAGACGAGATAACGCCAATAACGTGCGCGATTTTGACGGTGTGGTGAGTAATGAAGGTGTATTGGAAATCATGCAAGATGGCTATGGCTTCTTGCGCTCGTCAGATTATAACTACTTAGCGAGCCCGGATGATATTTATGTATCTCCCTCACAAATAAAATTATTTGGATTGAAAGTGGGTGATACTGTGAAGGGCCAGATTCGTCCGCCCAAGGAGGGCGAAAAATATTTTGCTTTACTAAAAGTTGACAGCATCAATGGCAAAACCACCGAAGAAATTCGCGACCGCGTTGCCTTCGAATACCTGACACCGTTGTTTCCTGAGCAGAAATTAAAGCTGAGCACTACGCCTGATAATATGTCTACGCGTATTCTCGATTTATTTTCGCCAATTGGCAAAGGCCAGCGCGGTATGATTGTAGCGCAGCCAAAGACCGGTAAAACTGTTTTGCTAAAAAACATTGCTAACGCCATCGCGCAAAATCATCCTGAAGTTTATCTGATTGTATTATTGATCGATGAGCGACCCGAAGAAGTTACCGACATGGCACGTAGCGTAAATGCTGAAGTGATTGCTTCTACTTTTGATGAGCAAGCCGAGCGCCACGTAAAAGTTGCCAGCATTGTTTTGGAAAAAGCTAAGCGTATGACTGAGTGCGGCCATGATGTAGTAATTCTCTTAGATTCGATCACAAGATTGGCCAGGGCTTACAATACTGTGGTTCCTTCATCCGGAAAAATTTTATCAGGAGGTGTTGATGCCAACGCATTACATAAGCCTAAGCGTTTCTTTGGAGCAGCCCGCAAAATTGAAAATGGCGGATCGCTCACTATCATCGCGACTGCACTGATCGATACAGGCTCTAAAATGGACGAAGTGATCTTTGAAGAATTTAAGGGCACTGGAAATATGGAACTCCAACTCGACCGCAAACTTTCTAACCGCAGGGTTTATCCGGCTATTGACGTTCCGGCCTCTGGAACGAGACGCGAAGATTTGTTGATGAAGGAAGAAGAACTGCAGCGTGTCTGGATCTTACGCAAATTCATGGCCGACATGAATTCTATTGAAGCTATGGAATTCCTCCAATCCAAAATGAAAGGCACCCGAAACAACGAAGAATTCCTGATTTCGATGAATGGGTAAGTAGTTCGTCGGATTTTTAGCAATGTCGAATTAAGATAGGAATTGGTCGGCGTCGGGCGAATGTGTATCCCACCGACTAATTGATTAATTTGCACATCGACTAATTAATTCTCCCATGTCTCTTCACAAACGTTTTAGCGCACTTGAACTGGAGCGCATCAAGGCCGCGGTACACAAAGCCGAAGAGAAAATTTCCGGCGAAATTGTTCCTGTCTTTGTCGAGAAAAGCGGATTCTATTCTATCGCCAATTACAGAGCAGGCCTTACTACGAGTGCACTCGCCTTCTTGCTGGTCATTGTCTTTGACCGGTATATCCCTTCTTTGGCAGTTTATGATCCTTTACTGATTTTTTTACTGATCGTTTTGTCGGGGTTGACGGGCGCTTTGGCTTCCAACTATCTCAATTTTATTCAGCGCATTTTTGTGGGCCAACATCACCTCGACCGTGCTACTCGCCAACGTGCTGACACAGCTTTTCTTCAAGAAGAAGTCTTTAACACCCGCCATCGTACTGGCATAATGATTTTCATTTCGTTCTTCGAACGTGAAGTAATTGTGATTGCAGACCGGGGCATCAGCAAAGTGGTGGAACAGAAAGAATGGGACAAAATGGTAAAGGGGATAATTGAGAATATTCGAATGGGCAAAGTGATTGATGGAATGGAGACAGCTATCCTTCGTTGTGGAGAGATTCTATTAGAAAATGGATTTTTGAAAACAACAGATGATGTGAATGAATTGAGAGACGATCTGAGAATTGAATAAACAATTTGTTGGCTTTAACATGAAAGTATTCCGTTTCGCTTATTTCTTGCCGCGTTTTTTGGCAGGGTTCGTCCTGCTGTTTATATCGTTTCCTTCATCGGCACAGCGTGCCATTCCTGATCACGGAGGCGTTTGGGTGCATGATGAAGCCGGTGTCTTATCAGCAACAACAAAGGCTCAACTGGAAGCTGCACTTAAAGCAGAACGCGACTCCACATCAAATCAGATTGCAGTATTGATAGTTCCTTCGCTTGAAGGTGAAGACATCGACGGCTTTGGTATACGTGTGGCCGAAGCCTGGAAAATCGGGTCAAAAAAAAATGATAACGGTGTATTGTTGATTGTAGCCTTACAAGAAAGGAAAGTACGAATAGAAGTAGGCCAAGGTCTTGAGGGAGTTTTAACAGATGCGCTATCCAGCCGTATCAACCGAAATGAAATTGCTCCGCGTTTTCGTCAGGGCGACTATGATGGTGGCATAAAGGTGGGAGTGATTGCAATTATTCAGGCAATCAAAGGCCAATATGTAAACACCGATCCGCCAAATCGCAAACGCGGAGGTCGCTCTCCTTGGCTTACTGTGGTATTCATTGTCATCGTTTTAATTGCTTTGTCACGCAGGCGCGGTGGTGGCGGTGGAATAGGTGGCTATTGGGCGGCTGGTGCTTTGTTGGGCGGACTTGGCGGTGGTCGCAGTTCGGATTCATGGGGTTCAGGTGCCGACTATGGTGGCGGCGGAAGTTTTGGTGGCGGAGGCTCTAGCGATTCGTGGTAACAGGATTTAGAATTCAGAACATAGAGTTAGAATGAAGACAATTTTACCTTCGAAATTTTACCTTCGAAAAATTAAGTTGACAAGAATTGCCGCTCTGGCTTTATTGATTTTCTCCTGCTCAACTTTATTCGCACAAAAAGCAGTACCCGAACTTTGGGGCATTCGAGTGCACGATGACGCTAACGCGCTCAATCAAGAAACTGTCGATCAGCTTGAAAAAGAACTAAAGGCATATGAGGATTCAACCTCCAATCAAATTGCAATTCTAATTGTTCATTCCTTAGATGGCGATGTGTTGGAGAATTATTCATTGCGAGTAGCTGAGAAATGGAATCTCGGTCAAAAAGGAAAAGATAACGGTGTGTTGTTATTGATTGCAGTAGACGATCATAAGATGCGTATCGAAGTTGGACAAGGTCTGGAAGGCAAGCTTACCGATGCGCAGAGTAATCGTATCATCAGAAATGAAATTGCTCCGGAGTTTCGCAGAGGGGACTACGATGCTGGAGTGAGAGCAGGAATCGATGGAATGCTGAAAGCGATAGCCGGCGAATACAAGGCAGAAGAAGTGGATTCATCGTCTGGTGAGCTCTCACTTAAGGAACAACTATTTTTTGGACTTTTCATTTTCGGAATCCTCGGACTTTTTTCATCGTTCGCATTATTTTCAAAAGGTGGTCCTGGCTGGGGTTTGTATGCTTTTTTAATTCCATTCTACGCCACATTCCCATGGGTTATCCTCGGAGCAAAAGGAGCCATCGGTTTACTTATCGCATATGTGGTGGGGATGCCGATCGCTAAATTAATTTTAGGAAATACCACTTGGGGAAAATCGAAAATGATAAAATGGCAAAACACGGGGAAGGGCAGTTCATCCGGAAGCAGCTGGGGTAGCGGATGGTCATCCGGAGGAAGCAGTTGGTCATCGGGTGGGAGTAGTTTCTCGGGTGGCGGAGGGAGTTTTGGTGGTGGAGGAAGTAGCGGAGGATGGTGATTAATAGAAATTTACTGTAAGATTTACTTTTATATTTTGACCTCCTTTCAAAATTTTTTAAGATTAATAATTCTTCTCCCCATCTTCCTTTTTCAATTCTCGATTTCATTCTCACAGAAAATTGTTCCAGAACTTTGGGGCGCACGCGTTCACGATGATGCACATGTCCTCAAACCAGAAACGGTCGATCAATTAGAAAATGAATTGAAAGCTTATGAGGATTCGACGACAAATCAAATAGCTATCCTAATCATTTCCTCTCTTGACAGTGACGAACTCGAAGAATATTCTTTGCGCGTAGCAGAAAAGTGGAAACTTGGGCAAAAAGGAAAAGATAATGGCGTGCTGTTGTTGATCGCGGTCGATGATCACAAAATGAGGATAGAAGTTGGACGAGGCTTGGAAGGCGCACTTACCGATGCACAGAGTAATAAAATCATCAGAGATAAAATTGCTCCGGAGTTTCGCAGAGGCAACTATGATGCTGGCGTTATCACTGGAGTTGAGGGGATTATCAATGCGATTGGTGGAGAATATCAAGCCGAGGAAGAGCAGCCTCCGACTGACTACAAAATTATTTTTTGGATATGTGTTCTAATCGTTGCGGTGCCCGTCACCATAGCTCCGCTTTTGGGTAAAGATCGAATAAGCTGGCGCTGGTATGTGTTTCTTCTTCTATTTCAGGTAGTATTTGTAACGGTTTGGGCCAGGTTTATAAATGGCTTGGTTTTTAGCACAATTTATTTTTTCGGCATTGGTTTTTTGGCAAATACTTTAATTAAACGGGTGCCCGGCGGTAAGGCTGTCTTGAAAAAATTTGCAAGAAGAAGCTCCAAGTCATCAGGCGGAAGAAGTTCGTCATCATCCGGTAGTAGCAGTAGCTTCTCCGGCGGAGGCGGAAGTTTTGGTGGTGGTGGAAGTAGCGGTGGGTGGTGAGGCCATCTTGATAAAATATGCTCAAAAGGAAAAGTAATTGAATTTAGGCAAACACATTCCCGCTCCTTATTTTTGGGCTCTTAAAACTAATCGTACAATCAGTTATCCCTAATCCCGTCCAGATTATGAAGCGTGATAAAGCCATCTTCGACCTCATTGAAAAAGAAAAACAACGCCAGGAGCACGGCATCGAACTGATCGCCTCCGAAAACTTCACATCTCCACAAGTAATGAAGGCGCAAGGCTCTGTGCTCACCAACAAATATGCTGAAGGCCTTCCCGGCAAGAGGTATTATGGTGGCTGCGAGGTGGTAGATGAGGTAGAGCAACTCGCTATTGACCGAATCAAAGAATTATTTGGTGCCGAATGGGCCAACGTACAACCGCATTCAGGCGCACAGGCCAACGCAGCTGTTATGCTTGCGTGTTTAAAACCCGGTGATAAGATTTTGGGATTCGACCTTTCGCATGGCGGACACTTAACACATGGCTCGTCAGTGAATTTTTCAGGCAAACTGTATCAACCTTCGTTTTACGGAGTAGAACAAGAAACCGGACTGATCGATTTCAATAAAATTTTGGAGATCGCTCAGCGTGAAAAACCAAAGATGATTATTTGCGGTGCCTCTGCTTACAGTCGCGATTGGGATTATAAAAAACTACGCGAAGCAGCTGATAGTGTTGGCGCTTTATTGCTGGCAGATGTTTCGCATCCTGCAGGTTTGATTGCTCGCGGATTGCTCAACGACCCAATGGAACATTGCCATATTGTAACGACTACAACCCATAAGACTTTGCGTGGTCCACGAGGTGGTTTGATCATGATTGGCAAGAACTTCGATAATCCTTTCGGACTAAAAACACCTAAAGGCGAACTAAGAAAGATTTCTTCGGTTTTGGATTCTGGGGTATTCCCTGGAACACAAGGTGGCCCGCTTGAGCATGTGATTGCCGCAAAAGCAATTTCATTTGGTGAAGCATTAAGTGATGAGTATTTACAATACATTGTTCAGGTAGCCAAGAATGCCAAGGTTATGGCCGATGAATTTGTGAAGCGTGGTTATAAAATAATTTCAGGTGGTACAGACAATCATCTGATGTTGATTGACCTTCGTTCAAAAAACCTTACTGGCAAATTGGCCGAAGAAGCTTTGATCAAGGCTGATATTACCATCAACAAAAATATGGTGCCATTTGATTCGCAGTCGCCGATGGTCACTTCGGGCATGCGCATTGGTACACCAGCGATTACCACTAGAGGCTTTAAAGAGAAGGATGTAATCAAAGTAGTTGATCTGATTGACGAATCTTTGAGAAAACCGGAAGATGAGAAGCATTTGAAAGCCGTGAAGAAGAAGGTGAACGCCATGATGAAACGGTTTCCTTTGTTCTCTTAAAAGAGTAATTTTGAGCTGTTATGCAGGCCACACGATCAGATTTGAAATTAATTATGGATAATTTGTCTCGTTTAAACGAAACTGAGAGAGATGAAATAATGAAAGTGTTACAAAATCTTAAGGAATCGGAAATAGAGGCAAAAAAAGCAAAAATCACGAATTTGGCTGGGTTAGGGAAAGAAATGTGGCATAGTATTGACGTTGACAAATATCTTAAGGATTTGAGAGCTGAGTGGGATGACCGAGAAATTCGATAACAAGGCGATCTACCTTGATACTGCACCGCTCATTTATTATATGGAAGAAGCCCCTATTGGTTTTTCTTTTCTAAAGGAGCTTTTTAAGAAAAACGAACACGGTGATTTTACATTTTTTACTTCAGCTATCACCCTTGCAGAGGTGTTGACTCTTCCGTTCAAAATGGGAAACTTAAAGTTGGTTGAGCAGTACGAGTTTTTTATCACTAGATCCCCATCACTAAAGCTGATTAATGTAAATCCAAGTATCGCTAAGCTATCGGCAAATTTACGATCGGAGTATAGCCTTAAACTTCCTGATTCTATTCATCTAGCAACTGCCTTAGAAGTAAAAGTTGATTTTTTCTTAACAAATGATTTGGCCTTTCAAAAAATAAAGGGCTTAACGATAATCACCCCAATTAATGTTTGAAGAAAAAGAGATGTCCTTCCTCGACCACCTCGAGGAGTTGCGCTGGCACGTTGTTAAGTCGGTAGCTGCAATTTTTATTTGCTCCATCGTGGGCTTTGTTTTTGTAGAATGGATTTACAACAACATTCTTCTTGCCCCGAGTCGAATCGATTTTCCAACTTTTCGCTGGATGTGCGAGTTGGGTAAGCTGGTAGGTGCCGAAGAATCTCTTTGTGCAAAACCTTTCGAGGTTGTAGTGCAAAACCGCGTCATGACAGGCCAGTTCATGATGTCGATTACATCTTCGTTTGTAATAGGCTTGATAGTAGCTTTCCCTTACGTGTTTTGGCAAATCTGGAGTTTTGTAAAACCAGGTCTTTACCAGAAAGAGAAATCCTCATCCCGCGGAGCGGTTACTGCAGTTACATTTCTCTTTTTTCTGGGGGTTTTGTTTGGGTATTACATTTTGTCACCCATGACCATTTGGTTCCTCGCCACCTATAAAATCAGCGATCAGATTGTAAACCAATTTGATATTACGTCTTATGTATCTACAGTTGTAGGTATGGTGTTAGGATGCGGATTATTATTTCAATTTCCAGTAGCGGTTTACTTCCTTACTAAAGTGGGAATGCTTACGCCGCAATTCATGCGCAAGTTCCGCAAGCATGCCATTGTCGCTATTATAATTGCAAGTGCAATCATCACCCCGTCGTCCGATCCGTTCACACTAATGCTTGTGGCGCTGCCTCTTTATTTCTTATTTGAAATCAGTATTTTCGTGTCTGCAATTGAACTAAAGCGCAAGCGAAAAAAGGAAGAGACCGAACTGCTTGCTGATCAACAAACCAGCTAATGGAAAAAATAGCCATAGGTGCCGACCACGCGGGTTACGAACTGAAAGAGTATCTCAAAAGATTTCTTGAAAAGAAAGGCTATACAATAAAGGATTTTGGTACATATAGTTTAGAGCCTGCCGACTACCCGGATTTTGCCCATCCAGTCGCTGCGGCTGTTGAAAAGAAAGAGTTTGATTTAGGCTTGCTCGTTTGTGGCAGCGCCAATGGCGTTGCAATTACAGCCAACAAGCACCAAGGCATCCGGGCTGCTATTTGTTGGGAGGAGGAACTTGGCGCCCTCGCGCGCCAGCATAATGATGCCAATGTGCTCTGCCTGCCATCGCGCTGGATTAGTAAAGAACTAGCGGAGAAAATTCTCGACAGATTCTTAAACGCTTCATTTGAGGGGGGACGCCATGCCCGCAGAGTCGACAAGATCGGCTGTTAAAATTTGCTTCACTCCATTTCGGGTTGTTTCTTTGCCCACCATGAAAAAATTTGACACAAAAGAAATCAATGAACTCATTCATTCGCGAAGGTCTGTTTTCCCAAAAGACTACACCAGCGAAAAAGTAGACGACGCTATTGTGAGACAAATGCTTGAGAATGCCAACTGGGCGCCTACGCATAAACTTACTGAGCCTTGGCGATTCGTTGTATTTACTGGAGAGGGTTTAACAAAACTAGCAATGTTTCAAAGCGACTGTTATAAACAAGTAACGCAAGCAAAAGGAACTTTCGATGAAAAAAAATATGAAGGCTTGAAATCGAAGCCCAGGGAATCTTCGCACATCATTGCTGTTGGGATGAAACGTGATGAAAAGAAAAGCCTGCCTGAATGGGAAGAACTCGGTGCCGTGTTTTGCGCAATTGAAAATATGTATCTCACGGCAACTGCTTATGGAGTTGGCTGTTACTTAAGTACGGGAGGCATCACCAACTTTGAAGAAGCTAAATCTTTTTTTGGGTTGGGTTCAGACGATAAATTGCTGGGCTTTATTCATATCGGTATGCCCAAGGAATTGCAGATCACAGGCAAACGTAAGCTTATCGAAGAAAAAGTAAAATGGATAAACGCATGATTGATAAGACAGCCATTGAAGAAGCGCACAAGCGCATTAAGCCATACATCCACCATACACCGGTCATGACAAGTAAAGGCATAGATGAAATAGCGGGCTGTTCTATTTTTTTCAAGTGCGAAAATTTTCAAAACGTAGGCGCTTTCAAAGCTCGTGGCGCGATGAACGCGGCCCTTCAACTTTCAGATGATCAACGAAAGAAAGGATTAGCTACACATTCTTCTGGAAATCATGCTCAAGCAATAGCGCGTGCCGCAAAAATTTTAGGTGTGAAGTCATACATCGTAATGCCTACAACTACAGCGCAAATCAAAAAGAAAGGCGTTGCGGGTTACGGAGGAGAAATTTTTGAGTGCGAACCAACGCTTGCAGCCCGCGAGCAGACACTTGCCGAAGTGATCAAAAAAACCGGCGCTTCCGAGATCCACCCGTTCAATAATTATGATGTAATTACAGGGCAGGCTACAGCGGCCAAGGAATTATTTGAAGATACTCTGGCATTGGATTTTGTAATCGCCCCAGTGGGTGGCGGTGGCTTATTGAGCGGTACAGCTTTGGCTGCAAAATATTTTTCTCCTTCAACTCAAGTAATTGCTGGCGAACCGGTGGGTTCAGACGATGCTTATCGTGCCATGAAAAGCGGGAAAATTGAACAGGCACAATCACAGACTATTGCCGATGGCCTCCTCACCTCATTAGGCGACAAGACCTTTCCGATAATTCGCGATAATGTAAAAGAAGTAATAACTGTAACTGATGAGGAGATCATAGCCGCCATGCGACTTATTTGGGAACGAATGAAAATTATTGTTGAGCCATCGTCGGCAGTTCCATTTGCTGCAGTTCTGAAAGACAAATTAAAATTTGCCGGAAAGAAAGTAGGAATCATTTTTTCAGGAGGCAATGTAGATTTGGGAAAAATAGGGAAGCTCTTCTCATGACAAGTTTAAATCCTTGGATTCTGATAAGCTAACCACATCTACTATTCCAGCGATTGTAATTCATATCTTTTAATAACTTCGCGAGCACATTCCGTTTCCATGAAGAAAACAAAAATCCTTTTGATTGGCGCTGGTGGCCAGCTTGGTTCAGAACTTACACAGGGCCTGTGGAAAATATACGGGCAGGAAAATGTGATTGCCTCTGATATCAAAGACGCACAGGGGATTTTGAAAGAAGGCCCTTATGAAAAATTTGATGTGATGCAGCGCGACAAACTTTTTGAGCTGCTCAAAAAAAACGAAATCACACAAGTTTATCATCTCGCCGCGCTGCTCTCGGCTACTGGTGAAAAGGATCCACGCTGGGCTTGGAAACTTAATATGGAGAGCTTGCTGTTTGTACTGGAGGCTGCACAAGAACTAAAACTGCACAAGGTATACTGGCCAAGTTCCATTGCTGCATTCGGCCCCACAACTCCGAAGCAAAATACACCTCAAGATACAATCATGGACCCCACCACGGTCTACGGAATAACCAAATTAGCTGGTGAGCTTTGGTGCGAATATTATTTTCGCAGGTATGGTGTCGATGTGCGAAGCCTTCGTTACCCCGGATTAATTGGCTGGAAGACACCGCCCGGAGGGGGCACGACAGACTACGCAGTTGATATTTATTTTAAAGCTGCAAAGGAAAAAAAATACGAGTGTTTCCTGTCACCGGATACTTATTTGCCGATGATGTATATGGATGATGCAGTAAAGGCTACGATTGATTTGATGGAGGCGCCGGCCGAAAAAGTAAAAGTGCGCACCAGCTATAACATTGGCTCCATGAGTTTTTGCCCCGCCCAAATTGCTGCCACGATTAAAAAACATATCCCAGAATTTACCATTACCTACCAGCCCGATTTCCGACAAGCCATTGCCGATTCATGGCCAAAGTCAATCGACGATTCTGCCGCTCGCAAAGATTGGGGATGGCATCATCAGTTTGGATTGGAAGAAATGACGAGCGATATTCTGAAGAATATTCAATAGTCATTCAATTTCGAATTGAAAGAGAATAATATTTGGATTTCTATTTAATCCGCAACGTTAAACCTTTGCCATCTGCCTTCCTCAAAGAAAGGTGAGAACAATTGAATTGACTGATCTGAGCCAGGCAAATACAAAGCATCTTTTGAATAGAGCATGTTTTGGATTATCACCTTCAACACACAACGAATCTGTTAAATCACTTTTTGTAAAAAATGGCAGCAATCCAATTGATGTAATCCCCAAGCCAGAGTTGTCAGGTCGGGATATGATGGCTGCTGACCGAAAAGAGCGCGTTAAAGAGGCGTTTATGAAGTCGCGGGAGAACATGATGAAACTAAACCTCGCGTGGATGGAAAAATTGCGTACCACCAATGATCCGTTGCAAGAGAAAATGGTGTTGTTTTGGCATAATCATTTTTCCTGCCGCACGCAGTTACCATATCTGGCGCAACAACAAAACAATATTCTTAGGAAATATGCGCTTGGTAGTTTTGACGATATGCTCATCGCGGTTTCAAAGGATCCTGCCATGCTTCAATTCTTAAACAACCAGCAAAATAGAAAAGGTCACCCGAATGAGAACTTTGCCCGTGAAGTAATGGAGCTTTTTACGCTAGGTCGGGGACATTATTCCGAAACCGACATTAAAGAAGCTGCAAGAGCTTTTACTGGATGGGGCTTCAACCAAAAGAGAGAATTTCAATTTCGCGAGAAGCAACATGATGATGGTGATAAAACATTTCGTGGTCAGACGAAGAACTTTTCAGCGGACGATATCGTCAACAGCATCCTCGAAGACAAGCAAACAGCTCGCTTCATTACGCAAAAATTGGTAGCATACCTTGTTTCAGAAGATTATGTAACAAGCGATTCAGCCGAAGAATTGGCCCAATCGTTTTACAAATCAGGGTACAATATCGGGAAGCTGGTGAAAGATATTTTCTTAGCCGATTGGTTCTATAAAAATAAGTTTATCGGTAACCGGATTAAGACTCCTGTTGAGTTAATCATTGGAATACAGCATCAAACCGAAAGCAAATTCGCTGACCCTCAATCGCTAATATTTTTTCAGCGCGCGCTCAGTCAACAACTTTTTTTTCCTCCAAATGTTGGAGGCTGGCCAAAAGGAAAACAATGGATCGATAGCTCAAGTCTTACTTTCCGAATGGCCATGCCGCAGTTGGTATTTCATAAACAGGAGACTGAATTTCAGGCCAAAGACGATGGAGATGTAAATAGCTTACGCGAAAAAAAACCAAAGCGCGATTTTTCATTGGATGTGAATTGGAACAACCTTGCCAATCATTTTAGGGGTGGTACAAATGAAGAAGTTTACGCCAAGTCAGAAGATTACTTGCTGTCCAAGCCCACCTCAACTTTAAATAAGGAGTTGATTTTAAAATTTGCTAACGGAGCAAAAAGTGATGGAGACTTAGTGAAGAAAATTTTTACTGGCATCATGTCATTGCCCGAGTATCAACTTTGTTAATCGCGAATTCGATATGAAAGATTTGTCACGAAGAGAGTTTTTTAAGAAGTCGGCACTAGCCACAGCTGGGACGATGTTAGTTCCTCAATTTTTAAAAGCGTGGGAACAGCCTTTAGGGTCAGGCGATAAAACCCTGATAGTTCTTCAAATGTCGGGTGGTAATGACGGCCTTAATACGATTGTGCCTTTTCGCAATGACATTTATTATCAATCACGACCCAAAATTGCAATTCAACCTGATAAAGTTTTGCCCGTATCTCAGGAGTTAGGCTTTAATCCTGCTCTCGCAAAATTGCGAAGCATTTATGATCAGGGTTACATGAGTATTCTCAATCACGTTGGTTATCCTAATCCAGATCGTTCGCATTTTCGGTCTATGGATATTTGGCAATCGGCAAGCCCGAAAGAATATTTGAATACCGGATGGATTGGAAGATATCTGGACGCTAACTGTGATGGCATGGAGCATAATGCGATCGAGATCGATGATACTTTGAGCCTTGCTATGAAAGGAATTGAGATCAAGTCAATGGCGCTGAAAGACCAGGTAAAACTTTTTAAGGCTACACAAAATCCGATGTTTAAAACGGTAGCCGAAAATCAACCAGCAGCTGATGCTGACCCAATCGTGAGCTACCTTTATAAGACTGCCGTTGAAACTGTGTCAAGCGCGGCCTACATTTACAACCAATCAAAAACATATTCGTCAACTACGGAGTATCCAAATACAGATTTTGCGAAGCGACTGAAAACTATTGGCACACTTATCAATTCAGGAGTGAACACGCGAGTTTATTATGCTGCACTTTCCGGCTTCGACACGCATGTGAATCAAACCGGTCAGCAAGAACGATTATTGACAACCTATGCTGAAGCTGTGGCCGCTTTGATACAAGATTTGGAGAAATCCGGCAATCTTGAGCGTACGATGATTTTAACCTTTTCTGAGTTTGGCCGAAGGGTAAGCGAGAATGCAAGCGGAGGCACTGATCATGGCACAGCAAACAATATTTTCGTTTTTGGAAAGAATTTGAAGAAGGCTGGCTTCTTTAACAATACTCCCGACTTGAAAAATTTAGACGAAGGGGATTTGATCTATCAAATTGACTTCAGAAGCATTTACGCCACCATGCTCAACAAATGGATGGGTGCAGATTCCTCTAAAATTTTAAACGAGAATTTCCCTTTACTGGACTTCGTTTAATCAATTGTCGGAGAAACGAACTGAGAGATTTGTGGAGATGCCAATACGAAAACCGTTGTTGACATAATTTCCGTTTTGGAAAGAAGTTGCAAACTCCAATCGGAACAACCGCAGAATTCCGTTAAGACCGTAGCCCAACTCAGTATAATTTCCTGATGATGGCGTAGCTAAGTAATTCACAAAGAAATTTTCAGACAACCCCAACATCCTCACTTTAGGAATTCGTGTGAACAGGAATTTACGGAAGTTGTAGTGGACGTTGGCCGATAAATATTTATCACGTGTGCTGTACTTGTAATAGTCAAGCAATCGGAAACTCCCGGCAGGATCGGTGGTCATGAATGGAGTAAGGTTGCCGGTGAAATGTTTGTAGTCCATGAAGTACATGGATTTTGAATTCAGAAATTTTCCGGCCTTTATATTGATATCCAGTAAGCCGCGAATCCCCATGCGAATATCTTGACGGACTCCCGCTTCAATCAAATCATAATTTACATCGCTGCCAAATAAATTAGCGAACCCTTTGCGATAATCAAGAGTGAAGATGGGCGATGAACGATCCGCACGGTATTTATTTCCATTGCGAATGCGATACTTCTGCCACGGCCTCGCTTCGAAGCCAATTGCGCCGGTGAATGCGGTGTTATCGGCAAAGCCGGTGTTATCAAGCTCAGCATTCACCGGTGCGTTTACGGTGTAACGATCTTTACTTCTATCATTAAATGAATAAGTCGTATTGTTAAACAACTGATGTCGTCTTGCTAACGACCACTGAGACCGAATGGAGTATTTGTCGCCGAAACGTTGCCGGTAATTCAAATCGATAAAATCACGTTCATAAATCTTCATCCAGTTTTGTCCTTGAAACAGTGTAGTGAATGTATTTACAAAAGGATGTATTGGCTCTTCACTATTAAATTGTTGAATGTATCTTCCTCCGCTCAGCGTTACGCGCGAAGTGCGAGTACGATAATCCGCTCTCAAAAAACCGGTGAGCTTTTCTCGTGCAAAGGCATAGCGAAAAACCGGACTAATCTCGAGCCGTCTTGTCTCGGGTCTTTTTTCTTTATTGACTGTGTCACGTTTCACCCAACGTTTATAGTAACTCAAGCGATAGATTGCATTAACACCTTCCACAGTATTAAACCCTCCCCATGGACTATGAATTTCAAAACTTGAAGTTTTATTAAGTGAATAACTATTCCCAGTTAAAATATCTGGAATTTGAAATCCTTTGCTCTTGCCTTTTCTGCGCGACCTAAGTGTGTCACCTTCGTCGCGTTTGCGTTGTACTTCGCTGATACTGTCTGTTTTTTTATAACCACGCACTTCTTCTTTGTCGAGCGGAGCTGGCCGAATGGTTGTCCAGAACGTAGAATCTTTTTTATACGCTGTGGAGTCCACCGAGTATTTGGATTCAGAGATCACATCTGGCTCTTTCTGTTGCTGGCGTTCGGTCTTTTCGTAGGCTTTCGCCAATTGTTTCAATTCTTTGTTGGTGATTTCTTTGCCGTTCTCCAGCCTTTCTTTCAGCTGTTGATTTTTTTGACTGAATTGTTTTTTTACTTTTTTCGCTTCTTCCTTTTCTAATTTTTCATCGATTACTTGCATTTCTACAGGAAGAGCAGGATTAAGCTGGATTTTATAACCTGTTACTGTGGCGAGATAGGAACCCTCAAAATCAAACCCAAAAACTTTTCCACTTACTACAGCTTGCTGCGAAATAGGCATCCAGGCTTTGTCTTCGATGGAGTTATAAATCTGCTTCACTGAAAAGCGAATACCCAACTTGGTGGCCTTAAGATCGAGACTGTGAATGCTCCACCAGTTTTCTACGATTGAGATTTCGCCGTCAAAAACATTGTCGCCTCGCGAGCGCGGGATGACTTTTATTTTGCTGATGTCGTAGTTGCCGTCTTTAAATGTGCCCAAGTACTCAAACTTATAATAAGAAAAAGCTTTGGGTGAAAGAGGAGAAACAGTCTCGGCGATTTCGGGCTGATAAAAACTTCCGAAGATATAACTATTGGGCGATGCACTACGGTTGGTGCCACTGGTGTACACAGCAATAATTTTCTCTTCAAATTTATTAGGCCGGGTGTATTTAATGGCGCTTACCGATTCGGTAATAAACAGCCGGTCTTTTGTGATTCCCTCTTTCTCCAACATTTTCTTCGCCAGCCATGGATAATCCTTTAGTTTGCCTTTGCCTTTGATATACACATGAGCAGAGTAGCCGTCGACTTGTTGAATGTGGTACTTTGCTTTGGCAATGGCTTTGCGCATGATGGTGTAAGCTGGGTCTTCTTTAGATGCTTTCACCGTCACGGTCTGCAGCAAAATGGTTTGGGGTTTTAAGGTGATATTGATTTCCACAAAATCGGTACCGACATCCACAATGCGAGTCACCGATTCATAGCCGAGGAATTTGAAAATCAGTTCGTATTGAGCTGGCGGAAGTGCGATTTCATAATTGCCATTGAGATCAGTGGAAGCGCCTGAGCCGGTTTGTTTGATGTAAATAGAGGCGTATGGTAGGCCATTGCCGTCATCGCTCTTTACAATTCCTTTGATCCCACCACCATAGGAGGAGAGGAAAATAAAATATAAAGCCGGACTCAGTAGAATTCTCTTCATTTTCTATTTCGCCATAGACGCAAAACTGCTGATAAAAGTTGTATAGAAATTATTTGTAGAATCCCTTAGAGTGGATCATTTGCTCGACCGCTTCAGGAACGAGGTAACGTATGGATTTATTGTTCTTGATACATTGCCTGATGTAGGTCGCCGAAATGTCAAAGAGTGGAGCATCGATCATTTTCACATGCTCATGACTTTTTAAACTTGAATTTGTTACACGAGGCCGTGGATAAACATAAAGGCCATACTGGTTTAATATCTCTTCGTAGTTTTTCCACTGGGTGAAATTTTCCAGATTGTCCTCACCCAGAATTACTTTGAACTCTTTGGCAGGATGTTTCTCATGCAAATGAGCTAACGTATAGATGGTATAGCTTGGCTTAGGAAGGTGAAATTCTGCATCGCAGGCTTCGAACTTATAATTATCGGCAATCGCAGCTTTGACCATATCATATCTATCAAACTCATGCAATAATCCTTTGCTGGGCTTAAAGGGATTCTGTGGAGAGACTACAAACCAGACTTTTGTCAGATCTGTATTTTCGGCCATAATATTGGCAATTGCGAGGTGTCCGATATGGATCGGATTGAAAGACCCAAAGAAGAGACCGATTTTCATTTACTTTTTCTTGAACTCATTATAAAGTTCCTGAGCCTTGGCCAGCGATTCATCCAAATGCTCGTTAAGCAAAACGGCATCAAAGTGATCTTGAAACGACATTTCAAATTTTGCCTTGAACAATCGCCGCGAAAGACTTTCTTCAGATTCTGTGCCGCGATCTTTGAGACGCACCTTTAGCGCTTCCATGGAAGGCACTTTTACAAAGATGGCAAGTGCTTTATCGCCAAAATATTTTTTTAGGTTAATGCCGCCTTTTACGTCAACATCGAAGATCACATTTTTGCCGTGATGCCAAATGCGCTCGACTTCTGATTTTAATGTTCCATAAAAATTCCCGGCATAGACTTCTTCCCACTCGACAAACTCATCGTTATCAATTTTATGTTTGAAATCTTCAGGAGTAAGAAAATAATAGTCTTTTCCGTTTTGCTCAGTGCGCCCGCGTTTATCACGTGTAGCTGCCGAAATAGAAAACCCTAAGTCTGAATTATTTTGAAGCAAGTGCTTGACGATCGTTGTTTTTCCCGAACCAGAAGGAGCAGAAAAAATAATTGCTTTGCCGGACATCAGGCGGCTGATGATTTGATCTTCGCTTTAATTTGAGCTACTAAGTCTTCAGGGCAGTCGCCTCCGCAGCATTTGGATTGGAGCAGTTCTTTGATGGCCATGTCAAGGTTATATTCTTTGTAGCATGGCATGCAATGATCCATATGCTGTTTGAAATAAACCTTTTGCTCGGGTGTTGCCACACCATCCAGTATCGACTGGAGCATTTCCATACACGTGGGCTTCTTGCCGTCGGTCTGGAGAAAAGGGTTGGACAGATTTGCCATAACTTATGCTTTGTTGTAACCCATGGATTGAGCGTACGATTTTAATTTCTCTTTTAGCAAATTCCTTGCACGATGCAGCCTGCTGCGAACAGTGCCAATAGGTATATCGAGGATCTTTGCCATTTCTTCGTATTTGAATCCTTCCAGGTCGCACAAAATAATTACCGTGCGGAAATCAACATCGAGGGAATTGAGTGCGTTGCTGATTTCATCTCCAATCATGTCCTTCAATGACTCCACCCGCAAGTCGGGCGTAATCTGCCTGTCAACTTCTTCCGAGTTATAATAAGCTTCAACTTCCTGATAGTCTACCTTCGAAGGCTCTTTGCTCTTCTTGCGATAGTCATTGATGAAACTGTTTTTCAAAATGCGGAACAGCCATGCCTTGGCATTAGTTCCTTTCTGGAAAGATTCTATAAAGCGAAATGCCTTCAGATAGGTGTCTTGCACAAGGTCTTTGGCATCGTCACGGTCGAGTGTAAGCCGGTAGCCAAAGTTGTACATCGAGTGAATGTGAGGCATGAACTCGCCATCGAAAATCTCTTGCTTTTCTTTTTCAGAATAATGTTGCCGTGGTGCGTCTTCGAGTTCCATGAGGGGCAAAAGTAAGACTTAATTTGAAAAAGAATGACCTAAAAATTTGAAAAGAGGGTCTATTCAAAAATCTTAAGGCTCAAATCCAAGCTTTTGACAGAATGAGTAAGGGCACCCATCGAGATGTAGTCAACTCCGCATTCGGCCGTAGCGCGCAATGTCACCTCTGTAATGCCACCACTGGCTTCGGTTTTGCATTTGCCAGAAATCAGTTTCACGGCTTTCGTCATTTCGCTTGTGCTCATATTATCAAGCAGGATTATATCTACCGCTTGCGTGTTCAGTGCTTCTTGTACTTCGCGAAGATTTCGCGTTTCTACTTCAATGAGTAGTTTTTTATGTTCGGCTTTCAAATACTTCACGGCATTACTTACGGCATCGGAAATACCTCCGGCTACATCAATATGGTTGTCTTTTAGCATTACCATGTCATACAATGCGAAGCGATGATTTCTTCCGCCACCAATCGCCACAGCCCATTTTTCCATTAGCCGGAAATTAGGTGTAGTCTTGCGTGTATCTATCAACTGAGCGGAAGTCCCATCAATGAGCTTGCACAATCGATTCGTATACGTTGCAATCCCGCTCATACGTTGCATGCAATTGAGTACGAGCCGTTCAGTACTTAAGATTGATCTTGCCTTTCCACGGACTTCGAAAGCAATGTCGCCTTTCACGATAGTGTCTCCGTCTTTTTTGAAGAGAGTCACCTTCAGAGAAGGATCGAATTGGCGAAAAATTTTTTCTGCCAGCTCTACACCGGCTAAAATTCCGTTCTCTTTTACAAGCAGTTTGGCTTTGGCTTCCTTAGCGGGAGGAATAGTTGACAATGTTGAATGATCGCCTTCGCCAATATCTTCTGATATTGCCGCTTGAATGAATTGGGCAATTCCAGTTTCGGTGAGGTAAGCCGGACGATTCATTCTTTCACAAAACTCATCTCGTGAATAAGAAAATCTTTTTCCACTTCTCGCACTCGCATAAGCACATCGTAGCTATCGGTGCCACTCTGATATTTGCCAATGGCGAACTGCAGGCCGCCTTTGGATGAACCCGTGTGTACAATATTGAAATCGGTAGGAGCGTGTTTTTTAAAAAAATCGCGAAGGACAAATTCTGCCTGCGCCCGGCTATAGGTGTTCACTTCGCCTTCAAGGTTCAGGTCGACAGAAGTATTGAGGTGCTTTACCAGCTCTTTTGCGTTACCAGCCTTTACGGCATCTTTCATGGGAGCAAAAATGGTTTGTGACCAACTTTGTAAAACCACCACCAATAGAATTCCAAGTAGAGCTGATCTTTTCATTTTCTGCTTAATACTCCAAAATTATGCCATAGTAATCAATTGCGGAAATCTATTATTGAGCTAGCCGTTTTGAGAAGGATCAATTTTGGAAGATGTAATAAAAGGTGAGGCTTCCTGATTGCTGCGAATTGCCTTTTTGGATAAGTAAAGCCCAACTACCAGTGATGCGATGGCGCCTGTCCACAACCCCGGAATGTAGGAAAGGAACCAGAAATAATCATATGCGCCATGAAAAAGCGTGGCAGACGCTAAGCCAACCCACACGAGGTATGATTTTCCTTTTTCACATTTTGCCCGTCCCATGAAATAACCCATAAGTACAGCGAAAGTAGCGTGCGCTGGCACAGCTGTGAACATGCGCATGATGCCTGTGGCAATCCCGTTGCTACTGCTCATCACATAAAGTATATTTTCGAGCCCGGCAAAGCCAAGACCAACACTCACAGCATATACAATTCCGTCAAAAGGCTCGTTAAAATTTTTGTTGGGGTATAATACCCAGCGCACAAAAATGAATTTGCTGAACTCTTCAATCAGTGCTACTAATAAAAAGGCATGGACCGCTTGTTCAGATAAACTTTTTTGGTCGATGGGAATAATTTTATTGATAGGGAAACTGAGAATAAAGGTGATGACCACGCTCACCACACCTAGAAAGAAACTCAGGATAACAAGACTAATGGGTTCACGCTCGTACTTGTCTTTAAAATAAATGTAAAGGCCGATGGCGGCACCTGGCGCCAGAGCGAGTGCAAGAAGAACAAGTGAATTCAATTTTGAATAGTTATTTTAAAATGAAGCAAAGATTTTGTGCCTGATCAGTTATCAATTACGCTTTCAATCGATTCCATTTTATCATCACTGTAGGCACCGTCAGTGGCAAATACAATTTTTCCATCGGCATCAAGCACAAAAAAATAAGGAATGTCCTTCCGCTCGAAATCAAGAGCGTCCTTGTATTTTTTTAATTCGCCTTTATAAAACAAAATATAGGGGAGCAATTTGGGATCGGTGTTTTTCAACGCCTTTCTTTTGGCTGTGCCAGTTGCTGCAGCATTAATGCCAGTGAACATAGGTACGAAATAGATGTTGACATCATAACCCAGGCCTACCATCATCCCCGTAGGCTTTTGAATGAACTTGCTGTAAATAGGACTAAACCAGGTGTTTAGGTCATCTTCCGATTTTTTTGAATAAGCCAAGCCAAGCAATGTGTATTTGCCTTTTATATCCTGAGGCAAATTTACTTTCCTGTCGTCAACGGTTTCGGCCACCATATCAGGAAAGGGTTTGCCGATGACTTGTGCTTGTGTTTTTAAAAATAAGGCAACAAAAGACAGAACTGTAAAAAACCTTTTGATCATGCATCGAAGATAATAAATCTAGGGCAGGATTTTCACGAGACCTTTTTTTACACCAACTGTTTTGCCAAGAAACTCTTTCGAATCGGGAAGCCTTACAGTTTCAACGTACCACCATTCGGCTTTTGCCTTTTGTGCTGTGAGAGTGAGTAACAAGTAGCCATGATCGCGATTGTTGAGGTATTTCAGATGCGGGTTGTTCTTTAGCATTTTTACTTCTCGCACCTTTACCGAATCGTCAGGAGCATGTTCATTGCCATTAGCCGACGAAACACTTGGCGTTACTAATTCTGTAGCGAATGGTTTGTAGGTTTCCTTTACATCGGTAGCCACCTCAATAGCCCACGATGAATGTGCATCGCCGGTTATGAAAATGAGATCACTGATTTTATTCTCCAAAATAAAATTTTTCAGTTTCCTTTTCTCAGCCCGATAGCCATCCCAACTATCAAAGTTGCGAGGCATCTGTGGATAAATCGCTTGTGTTTTCATGTCGGAAAAAATCACCTGGTTGCCAATCACCTTCCACAAAGCCTGAGAATTTTTCAATTGAGCTTCCATCCATTCGAGCTGTTCTTGACCGAGCATGCTGCGATTTTCACTTTCAAGTGTAGGATCGCTTAAACTATCTGCCTGTTTTTGACGACCTGCCAGCCGCTCGTCGAGCATTATCAGATCGGCCAGCTTCCCAAATGAAAACGTTCGGTAATGAGTGTTGCTTTCACGAATGGGAATCCATTCATAGTAAACTTGGCGCGCTGCTGCTTTTCGTTTCTCATAATCACCTTCGTTCGACTGATGGTTTTGCGCGCCATTGATGTAGCTGTTGTTGGCAATCTCGTGGTCATCCCAAATGGCAATCATGGGATGCTTTATGCTGACGTCATGTAATCCTTTATCAAGTCTGTATTGCGAATAGCGCAAACGATAGTCGCTCACTGAAATGATTTCATGTAGTGGAATGTTAATCCTGCTGATAGTCGTGTCACCATATTTTCCAGTTGCATATTCATAAATAAAATCTCCAAGATGAATAACAACATCTACTTCGGGGCGAAGAGCAATTTTTTCATATGGATTAAAGAAACCCCACTCCCAGTTGGCACAACTTACAACAGCGAGTTTGAGACTGTCGGGATTTTCCGGAAGCGTCTTTGTTTCGCCTGTTTCAGATGTTGCTCCAAGCGTGCTGAAATGATAAAAATATTTAGTCCCAGGTTGAAGGCCAATGACATCCACTTTTACTGTGAAGTCGCGCGCGGAGGAGGTAGAGAGCGTATCGGACTTTACAATCGAAGCAAAGTCCGGTGTTGTAGCGATTTCCCATTTCACCTTTACCGTAGCCAACGAATCATCGGGAGTTACACGGGTCCATAGAATAACACGATCTTGCAATGGATCGCCTGACGCCACTCCGTGATAAAAAGGTTTTAGATTCTTATCGAAAAGATTAGCCACCGGCTCGACATACGTCTTTTTCTCTGCCTGACGAGCACATGAAAGCGCAAATAGAGACGAGATTAGAATAAAGTATTTTATCATGACCAAATTTTGAACGAAAATACAATGAAGGATTTAAACACAGTTTATACCACTTTGTACAAATTGTTAATTCATTGCCCGTCAATCTTAGCAATTTGAGGCAGATAGTGGCTGAAATGCTTTCATTTTCGTTCTGTAGAAAGATGGCTTTGAGAAGTCTGACAATACTTAAAGGATCCAGCCGCTGCTTAATTCAGAAAATTACTCCACTCGTTCAATAATTTTTCCGGTCTTCTTATTTTTTAAGATCGCTTTTTTAGCTCCGTAGTGAGTCACTTCTTCTTTTACTAAATAATGTTCGGAATCGTAGGATTGCAAATGGCTGTCTTTACTCACACCTGTCCTTCCTCGCCAGATATTAAGTTGCACAGGCTCCCACAGCTTGCTCTTCGCAGATTTATAGGCAGCATCCAAAATTGTATTCACTACATATCCATCGTAAAAAGTTTCTTTTGGTGCAATTCCCTTCTCCATGGCGTTGAACATATCCATGAACATGTGATTGTAGCCAAGTTCATTAAGCTCATCGCCTACCGGAAACAGCCAGCCCGAATTACTCTCGGCTTTTTCGGCAACGTAATCGGCACTTTTGCCGGTGGTGAACATTTCAAAACCAGTACGCAGAAAGTTATTTATCCAGATAGTTCCTTCGGTGCCCATCACTTCATCGCGCAAATCGAGACCGCCGCGGAAAGTCCAGCTTACTTCAAATTGCCCTATTGCTCCGTTCTCGTATTTTACCAAACCTATGGCATGATCCTCGGCATCAATAGGTTTGACTTGAGTATCGGCCCAGCACATAACTTCCACTGGCCGTACGTCTTTGCCAATGTAACTGCGGGCGATCTCCACGCAATGACAACCCAAGTCCAAAATACAACCCCCACCCGCTTGCTCTATATCCCAAAACCAATCGCTATGCGGCCCGGGATGTGTCTCTCTCGACTTTGCCCAAAGAATACGGCCGAGTGCTCCGTTCTTTACGCTTTCGTGAGCCTTAATAAATTTTGGAGTGTACACCAAGTCTTCGAGATAGCCATTGAAGATGCCTGCTTTCTCTACGGCTTCAAGCATGCGCTGAGCTTCGGCAGCATTACGACCAAGTGGTTTAGTTGTGATTACAGCTTTTTTATGTTTGCAGCAAAGCATCACGGCTTCCTCATGTATATTATTGGGAAGCGAAATACAAACCACCTCCACTTCGGTCCGGGCAATGGCTTCTTCCATTTTTGTAGTTAAGAAAGGCACCTTGTAATCAGCGGCGAATTTTTTTGCACTCTCTTCCTTGCGGGAATAGATGCTTACGATTTTGTCTTTGCTGCGGTAGCCTTGTAATGAATCGGCATAGAAGCGGCCTATAAAGCCCGAGCCAAGCATGGCAATGTTCATATTATTTTATTTTCTTGAATTTGTATATCAAAATGAATTGAAGAGCACGGTTAGTGTACTTGAATGTTCCGTTGGCGTCATTCAACCAGATGTTTTTGGTTCCGATTAGGTAATTCACTCCCAGCGCAAAATTTTTATAGACATCTTGTTCGGCTCCCAAACTAAACCCAAAGTCATTTTTATGATAGGTTTTTGTAATGTCTTGATTGTTGATTTTGGTTCCTCCCAGGGTGAAACTCACGTAAGGCCCCGCGCATACGCTCAAGCGATGGGTAACATTATATCGTGCGGCGAAGGGAAGGGTTAAATAATTGATGTCGAGTTTGCTGATAGTACCTCCGTTGTCGGCATAGCCAAGCCCGGAGTAGCGCGCACCTGCCCGTACGGCAAATAAATCGGTAATGCCCAATTCATAGAAGGCACCGAACGCCGGCTTTACAGAGTTTTTATAAAAAGCCGTAGTACTTGAGCCAAAGCCAAGGTCAACGTGAACTCGCTGATTAGCCACATTACTTCCTGCCTCCAATCCAAAGAAAGATTTTTGGCCATGTGCCAACGTAGTTATACAAACCAGTGCGATCAGAAGCTTTTTCACGTTCAAAAGTAGATTTTTTCTGCAACGATTTTAAACTCCATCAAACCTTTCGATTGGAACGCATAATCCCGTTTCATTTTGCACATCCCAAAAAAACATTTACCTTTGCATCACTTCTTAAGAGAATATGTTTAGAGGGGACCGCAAGTCCCCTCTTTCTTTCTATGGAAATTAAAGAGAAAATACAGGAATTGGCCAATGCGAGCCTCACCAGCCCGGCCCACTTTGTGGTGGATGTGATTGTGAGCAAGCATAAACCCTTGAAGTTTACGGTAATCCTTGACGGAGATCAGGGTATTACCATCGACGACTGCGCTATGTTGAGCCGAATCCTTAATAACTCCTTGGAAAGCCTGATAGATGAACAGTATTCTCTGGAAGTATCCACTCCAGGGCTCGACCATCCGCTCAAGCTGAAACGTCAGTTTGAAAAGAATAAGGGACGGAAACTGAAGGTGCACTACAAGGATAAAAGCATTCTGTTCGGCACATTACAAGCATCGGATGAAGAAAAAATTGTAATCGAAGCAGAACAAAAAGAAAGAAAGAAGACCGAAAGCAATATCATAGAAATTCCATTTACAGAAATTGAAAAAGCATTTGTAACAGTATCTTTTAAATAGACAGAACTATGGACGCATCAACATTAATTGAATCGTTTGCCGACTTCGCGAAGCAGAAGAACATTGACAGGCCTACCATGATCCGTATCCTCGAGGATGTATTTCGCAACATGATCCGCAAGAAATACGTGCAAGACGACAACTTCGATATCATTGTCAATGCCGATAAAGGCGATTTGGAAATTTGGCGCTTTCGCGAAATTGTAGAAGACGAATCGGAAGATATTTGGGATCATGATAAGATCAGTCTCACGGAAGCTCAAAAAATAGAACCCGATTTTGAAGTAGGCGAAGAAGTAGCTGAAGAAATTCACTTGGAAGATTTCGGTCGCAGAGCTGTGACTACGGCTCGTCAGGCGCTGATGCAAAAAGTGAAAGACTTAGAGAAAGACATTTTATTTCAAAAATATAAAGATATCGCAGGCGAGATCATCAGCGGAGAAGTTTATCAGGTGCTGAGCCGCGAAGTGTTATTGACCGATGCTGAAGGAAATGAGATTGCCATCCCACGGACTGAGCAAATCCCAAAAGACCGTTACCGCAAAGGCGAAACAGTACGATCAATTGTTCACAAAGTGGATATGTTGAACGGCAGCCCGAAAATTATCTTATCACGTACCTCACCAGTGTTTCTGGAGCGATTGTTTGAACAGGAAGTACCTGAAGTATATGACGGACTGATCACTATTAAAAAAGTGGTTCGTGAACCAGGCGAGCGCGCCAAAGTTGCTGTTGAATCTTATGATGACCGCATCGATCCTGTGGGCGCTTGTGTGGGTATGAAAGGCTCACGTATTCACGCTATTGTGCGCGAACTTCAAAATGAAAACATCGATGTAATCAATTACACTGAAAATCTCGAGTTGTACATTCAGCGTGCACTTAGCCCGGCAAAAATTGTTAGTATAAAAATCGATAAAGACAGTGGTCGTGTAGCTGTTTTCCTCAAGCCCGATCAGGTTTCGTTAGCGATTGGCAAAGGAGGCTTGAACATTAAGCTTGCCAGCCGGTTGGTGGGTATGGAAATAGACGTGTTCCGCGAAACGGATGGTACACAAAGTGAGGAAGATGTTGACCTTGACGAGTTCAGCGACGAAGTAGAAAGCTGGGTCATTGACGAACTCAAACGTATCGGATTAGATACTGCCAGAAGCGTACTCGCCTTGAACAAAGAAGAACTTGTTCGCAGAACGGATCTGGAAGAAGAAACAGTTGATCTGATTTTGAATGTATTGAAAAAGGAATTTGAAGAGTAACGCAAGGTCAGTTTTTACAATTACGTAAACATAGAAATCAATAAAATAGCAGATATTTGAGCATGGCAGAAGAAAAGGGTATACGATTAGGACAAGCATCACGCAAACTCAATGTGGGCCATAATACCATTTTGGATTTCTTGGCGAAAAAGGGTTTTTCGGTTGAGAATAACCCAAATGCCAAGTTGACGGCCGATCAGTTTGCCATGCTTGCCAAAGAATACGCTTCATCCGCCTCAGAAAAACTGGAAGCTTCCGGCCTTACTATCGGTACCAAACATGGTGAACCTCAGGTGGTAAAGACAGAACCCGAAGTGCATCGCAAGAAAGTGGATGAAGAGGAGAGCATGCTCATCAAGAACTTGGGTTCTAAAGAAATTATTAAGCATAAGGATGAGCCTAAAGCTGAAAAAGTAGAGATTGAAAAACCCAAACTCGAAGGTTTTAAAGTTTTAGGAAAAGTTGACTTAGAGCCCAAAAAGGCTAAGGAAGTTGAAGAAGTAAAAGCAAAAGAAAAAACAGTTGAGGTAAAACCGGAGCCTGTAAAACCGGAGCCTGAGAAAGCACCTGAACCAGAACTAGAATTGATCAAAGCTAGGGCGGGCAAACTACAAGGCTTAAAAGTGGTTGACAAAATCGAACTGCCTGTAGCGTCGTCAGATCCTAACAAAACACCTGCGTCTCAACAAAAAAGACCACGCAAACGGATCCCTAATTTCAATGAACAAAGAGGAGGAAGTGCACGGCCTGCTCCCGGCGGGAAACCAAAACCTTCACCGCGTGTTCAAAAGGTTGAACCGACAGATAAAGAGATTCAGGATCAAATTCGGGCAACACTTGCCAAGTTAAGTGGTGGTCAAAAGAAATTTTCCGGTGCCAAGTATCGCAAAGAAAAACGCCAGGCAGTTTCTGATGCTGAAGTAGAGCGTTTGCAACAAGAGCAAGAGCAGTCTAAAACACTTAAGGTAACGGAATTTATATCGGCCAATGACCTTGCCTCGTTGATGAACGTATCAGTAAACGATGTGATATCAACCTGCATGGGGCTGGGTATGTTTGTTTCCATCAACCAACGCTTGGATGCGGAAGCTATCACGGTGATTGCCGATGAGTTTGGTTATGAAGTGCAGTTTACTACGTCTGAGGAAGAGCCGGTAGCTGTGGAAGAGCGGGATGCTGAGGAAGACTTAAAACCACGTGCGCCTATAGTAACAATTATGGGTCACGTAGATCATGGAAAAACTTCATTGTTGGATTACATACGTAATACCAAAGTGGTTGCTTCAGAAGCCGGCGGTATTACCCAACACATTGGGGCGTATGATGTAATGACCAAAAAAGGACATAAAATAGCGTTCCTCGATACTCCTGGTCACGAAGCATTTACAGCTATGCGTGCCCGCGGTGCAAAGCTCACAGATATTGCAATTATTGTAGTGGCTGCCGACGATGATGTGATGCCACAAACTAAAGAAGCAATCAATCATGCTCAGGTTGCAGGCGTTCCTATCGTATTCGCTATTAATAAAATTGATAAACCAGCAGCCAACCCTGAAAAAGTAAAAGAATCTCTTTCTAAAATAAATATTTTGGTGGAAGACTGGGGTGGTAAATACCAAAGCCAGGGTATTTCTGCTAAGACAGGAGTTGGAATTGAAGAATTGCTTGAGAAAGTTTTGCTTGAAGCTGAATTACTTAACCTAAAAGCTAATGCAGACAAACCTGCAGTTGGGTCAATCATTGAAGCTTCTCTGGACAAAGGACGTGGATATGTAACCACACTGATGGTGCAGTCGGGCACTTTGAAAATTGGAGATATCATGGTGGCGGGATCCAACCACGGCCGCGTAAAGGCAATGTTTGACGACACCGGTAAGAAAGTGAATGAGGCGGGCCCTTCAACGCCTGTACAAGTTTTAGGATTAGATGGCGCACCTCAGGCTGGTGAAAAATTTCAGGTGTTTGAAACTGATCGTGAGGCACGTGAAGTTGCCAACAAGAGGAGCCAGATTTTACGTGAACAAAGCATCCGTACTAAGAAGCATATCACACTTGATGAAATTGGAAGACGACTCGCGATAGGTTCGTTCAAGCAATTGAATGTAATTGTGAAAGGCGATGTGGATGGCTCTGTGGAGGCACTTTCTGATTCACTCTTGAAGCTTACTACGGAAAAAGTTGCTGTAAGCATTATTCACAAAGCTGTTGGGCAGATTTCCGAGTCTGACGTATTGCTTGCTTCGGCATCCGATGCAATTATTGTCGGCTTCCAGGTAAGGCCATCAGCTTCAGCACGTAGACTTGCAGATAACGAAGAAATAGAAATCCGGTTGTACTCGATCATCTACGATGCTATCAATGAAGTGAAGGCAGCGATGGAAGGTATGCTCGAGAAAGAAATGGAAGAAGTGATCGTGGGTAATGCCGAAGTTCGCGATGTATTTAAGATTACAAAAGTGGGTACCGTTGCAGGTTGTATGGTTACCGACGGCTACATCAAGCGCAATAATCCAATCCGTTTGATTCGCGATGGTATCGTTGTGTTTGCGGGCAAGCTCACTTCGCTGAAACGACACAAAGACGATGCAAGTGAAGTGAAGTCTGGTTTTGATTGCGGTATGGGTATCGATGGCTTCAACGACATTAAGGTCGGTGATGTAATCGAAAGCTATGAAATGAAAGAAGTGAAGAAGTCTCTTTAAAGACCTTCATTAATGATAAATAAAAAAAGCCGGCACTAGACCGGCTTTTTTATTTTCAAGAAGCTTTTACGCTTTTGCTTTCTTTACCACCAAAGTACTGGCAATAATGTCGTGCAGCGCTTGTTTCTTTTCAGTAAAGCCAGCGATGATATAGCCGATGGCCAAAATCATTCCGCTGATAATTTTACAAAGATTACGGATAAGCGCTTTAGTGAAATCGAGCTTTGCTCCATTAGTATCAGTCACAACTAATCCAAGCGCCATTTTGCCAAGGCTACCTTGAAACTTTGAAGATTCCATTAACGAGTGATAAAGAATATCCACTACTCTTTTCACAAACCAGGCAATACCAAACATAGCAGAGAGCGTTGCAACCATTGCAGCGATATCGACTTCGTCAGGTGAATTGAAACCAGAGAACGGAAAGCCACCGGCAGCAGAGATTCCGATGGCCGCTAATATTGGTGCAAGGATTATCCAATCGATACAGCCAACAACGATTGCATCAATTATAAAGGCTACAAATCGCAGCCAAAATCCAGCGTAGTTAGTATTCATAGTTTTAGGGTTTAATTAGGTTGATTAAATGTAACAAAAGGTTTTAGGCTCCCAAAGAGATCAGTCAGAATTTCTATTTTTGCCAAGTCAAAAAAAGATGAATAAACAACTTCAAAAGCTTTATGACTCCATCGAGGCGCAGCGAATCAATTTGCTGTCATCCGTGCAAAATCTTCCAGCTGACAAACTCAATGGGAGACTTCAAGGGAAATGGTCGATCAATCAAATCATTGCACACCTGATTGCTGCGGAACGACTAACAGTCACCTATATTGAAAAAAAGATACAAGGTGTAAACGATGTTGATGACAGTGGTTTGAGGGAAGAACTGAAAATGATTTTACTGATCTTATCTCAGAGGTTGCCTTTCAAATTCAGAGCGCCAAAAGTGGTTGTAGAGAATACTGCGAAAGAAACTGAGCTTAGCAAACTTGCCGATAATTGGGGCATTGTGCGCACCGATTTCAAAAAATTATTGGACGGTATTGAAGATCAGCATCTCCGACGAAAAATTTATAAACACGTGCGTGTGGGTATGATGAATATAACTCATGCAGTAAAATTTTTCCGCGAGCATGTAAGTCATCATACACCGCAAATAAAAAAATTATTGAAGTAGAAATAATATTTGATCATCTTCCAACAATTTAATTTCAATCATGAAAAAAATCACCCTGCTTTTCCTCTTGCTTTCAGCTCAGCACTTTATTTTTTCACAAGCCAAGCTTCAATCTCCTTCAGAATTTCTGGGGTATGAACTTGGTGATCGCTTTACAAGACACTATAGGGTGGCCGAATACTTCAAAAGTGTGGCTTACGCAATGCCCGCAAATGTGTTAGTGCAACAGTACGGAGAAACTTATGAGCATAGGCCGCTCATCTACGCCATTGTAGCATCAGTAGACAATCTTAAAAACATTGAACAAATTCGTTTGGATAATTTAAAGCGAACAGGAATAGTAAGCGGAACCCCGACTACGAAAGTTGCCATCGTTTGGCTGAGTTACAACGTCCATGGAAATGAAGCGAACTCCATGGAAGCTTCGATGAAAACATTGTATGAGCTGGTCAATCCGGCCAACCCCAAGACAAAAGAATGGCTTAAGAATACTGTTGTGATTATTGACCCTTGTATTAATCCTGATGGCCGCGACCGGTATGCCAATTATTATAGTCAATATGGAAGTATTCCTGCCAATGCAGATCCACAGGCACGCGAGCATCGTGAGCTTTGGCCTGGCGGAAGAGCTAATCATTATTTGTTTGACCTCAATCGCGACTGGGCGTGGGAAACCCAAACCGAATCACAGGCTCGTATAAAAATTTATAACCAATGGATGCCTCACGTGCATGTTGATTTTCATGAGCAGGGGTATAACACGCCTTATTATTTTGCTCCGGCGGCCGAGCCCTTCCACGAAGTGATCAGCACGTGGCAGCGCGAATTTCAAACTACGATTGGTAAAAACAATGCAAAATATTTTGATGAACAAGGTTGGCTTTATTTTACAAAAGAGCGCTTTGATTTATTCTATCCGAGTTATGGAGATACTTATCCCGTTTATAGCGGGGCTATTGGTATGACTTATGAACAAGGTGGCATTGGCGGAGGACTGACTGTGACTACCACCGAAGGTGATCCGCTTACGCTGAAAGACCGGCTCACGCATCACTTTACCAACAGTATGAGCACCATAGAGATTTCATCGCAAAATGCTGATCGCCTGGCTGATGAATTTGAAAAGTATTTTAAAGAAAATAATACTAACCCCGCAGCAGTCTACAAAACGTATGTAATCAAAGCAGAAAACAATCCGGACAAAATCAAAAAAATTACTGATTGGTTAAGCTCGCACAGTATTCAATTTGGTAATGCCGCTACAGGAAAGCCGGCACGGGGATTTGACTTTACAACACAGAGTGTAAATAATTTTAATCTTACAACTGAAGACATTGTGTTTAATGTCTATCAACCGAAAGGTCGATTTATAACTACCGTTTTTGAACCACAGAATAAACTGACAGACTCCCTCACGTATGACATTACCGCATGGAATTTATTTTATGCTTATGGTTTGAAAGCCTTCGCACTTAATGAGAAAATCACTGCGGATAAAAAATATCAGCCTAAAGCAATTGACGCTGAGAGCCTTCCCTCGAAGCCATATGCTTTTATTTTCAGATACCAAAGTCTTAATGACGTAGAACTTCTTGCCGCGTTGATGAAGAAGGGTGTCAAGGTTCGGTCGACCAACAAATCCTTTACGCTCAAAGGACAAAATTTTGAGCCGGGCACATTAATCGTTACAAAAAGAAACAATGAAAATGTGGCCGACTTTGAAAACACTGTGCAGTCAATTGCCAAAGGCCTGAATCGAAAAACCTACGTTGCTTCAACCGGTTTTGTTGACAAGGGTTTTGATTTCGGATCGAGTGAAGTCAATTATTTGAAAATGCCAAAGGTTGCATTGCTCGGTGGCGATCAGGCGTCTTCGTTGGGCATGGGCGAGATCTGGCATTTCTTTGAGCAACAAATTCACTTCCCGGTTAGTGTTATTGGCGCTGATTATTTTAAAAACATTGACTTACCAAAATATGATGTTCTTGTTGTGCCAGACGGCAACTACAGACTTTTTGATGAGACACAGCTTTCTATTATTGAACATTGGGTAACTAACGGAGGCCGCTTGATATTAATCGCCAATGGTGCTTCAGCATTTGCTGATAAGAAAGGTTTTGCCTTGAAAGAATATGTCGATGATGATGCCAAGAAAAAGGCCGAGAAAGATGATAAAGAACAAAAGGAAAAAGACGGACCCGTGAAATATGGCGAAGCTGAGCGAAAAGAATTGAGCCATAGTATTTCAGGAGCTATTTACAAAGTCACGCTTGATAAGACTCATCCGCTGGCATTTGGGCTGGATGATTTTTATTACACGCTGCGCACCAACGAACTGCACTTTTCATACCTGGAACACGGCTGGAACGTGGGCATTCTTAAAGGCAAACAAAAACCTGTGATGGGTTTTGCCGGAAACAGGGTCAACAAGAAACTTGAGAATACACTTGCCTTTGGTGTAGAAGACAAAGGCAAGGGCCGCATAGTTTATTTGGTTGATAATCCAACCTTCCGTTGCTTCTGGGAGAATGGGAAGATGCTTTTTGCCAATGCGGTATTTATGGTTGGACAGTAAAATTTATTGGATAAGAGCTGTGGTCACTTGATAATGACTATCCAAATAAGCTGTTCAACTCTAAGTCAATTTTTCCTACGATGAGTGAGAAATCTTCGATGTTTTCCACGAAGTCGAGAGTGTTTACATCAATAGTGAGCAGCTTGCCATGCTGGTAATTGCTGATCCAGGCTTCGTAGTGCTCATTAAGAGTTCTTAAATATTCAAGCCGGATGTTGAACTCATAATCACGGTTGCGCTTCTGGATTTGTTGTACAAGTTTAGGAATATCAGCTTTTAGGTAAATCAATAAGTCCGGTGGTTGCACAAAATGTACCATTGAGTGAAAGATGTCTAGGTAGCTTTGATAATCGCGGTCGTTAATGTTGCCACTCTTGTGGAGGTTGGCCGCAAAAATGTAAGCGTCTTCATAAATTGTGCGGTCTTGTATGATGACTTTATTGCTATCGCCGATTTGTCTTACCTGATTAAAACGACTGTTGAGAAAATAAATTTGTAAGTGAAAAGCCCAGCGGGGCATGTCCATGTAGAAGTCTTTGAGGTAAGGATTATGGTCTACCGATTCATATAAAGGAGTCCAGCCGTAGTGTTTTGAAAGCTTTTCTACGAGCGTGGTCTTTCCCGAACCGATGTTGCCTGAGAGAGCAATATGTTTGAAGGGTTTCAAATGACAGAGTGGTTCCCCAAATTTGACATAATTCCTTTGCTATAAAAATAACTTGTAAAAAATTAAGTTTGAGTATTCATATAAAACATGGAATGATTTTCCGTTAATATCGCGCAAGTTTTAATAGATTTTTATGCTCAAAATATTCAAACGTTTTTTCTTATTTACCATTGCAGTATCATTTTTTATTTCATGCAAAGGACCAGCTGAAGAGAAATGCGTTATTTCCCCAGAAATAAAAATCGATTTTACATTTTCTCCGCTCGAAGATTCGATTCCAGCCCTTCATACTAAAAAACAGTTGGTAAGTTTCTTTTCGCGCCATGAAGCAATGCGCGATTTTTTCTTCAATCGAAAGGGATATCCCGATGACTCCGTGTTTATTGATCGGTTGTTCAAACAGTTTAATCATCCTTCGTTTGACACCCTGTTGATTGATACAAAAAAAACGTTTGGTGATGGCAGTACTTTAAAAGAAGAATTTCGACAAGCATTTTCAAATCTGAAACATTATTATCCAGACTTTCAGCCGCCACAAATAGAAACTGTAATCACTGGCTTGCAAACAGATCTATTTGTAACCGATACATTAATTATCATTGGCCTCGATTATTATGTCGGCAAAGCCGGCAAGTACCGGCCGAATATGTATCAATATATGCTTAGGAGGTATGAGAAAAATTTCATCGTTCCTTCGGCATTACTTCTGCTCGGTATTGATACCCGTTATAACACAACTAACATGACTGATCGTACGGTACTCGCCGATATGATTACCTATGGCAAGGCTTATTATTTTGCTAAGCACATGTTGCCATGTTCACCGGATAGTATATTTATCGGCTATACTTCAAAAGAAATTGAAGGGGCAAAGGTGAATCAGGATATGATTTGGAAAAGGTTAGTGGATGACGAAGCCTTATTTGCAACAAGTCAGCAAATGAAGCAGAGATATATTGGTGAACGCCCAAAAACCTATGAAGTTGGTAACGAATGCCCCGGACGAATTGCTACATGGGTAGGATGGCAGATCGTAAACGAATACATGAACCGCAACCCAAAAGTTTCGTTGCCTGAGCTAATGGAAATAACCGATGCACAAAAAATTTATAAAGGTTCCAGATACAAGCCCCGGGCTCAGGAATGAAAGTATTTTATAAAAGCATAAAGTCCCAAGGCCAGTAATACCAATCCCGGAATAATTTTTATCCATTTACTGTCCTTTGCATAAGGAGCAAGTCGTTGAGCATAAAAAATGAGAAGAGTAAGTAGTGCCAGCGCTCCGACGGAAGTCCCAAGAACATAACTGTGCAGCAATCCTGTTGTTGAAAGACTTATCCAACCCTGAGCTTTTAAGTAAGCTGTGAACCCCATCCAATAGGGGATTGCCATTGGGTTAAGAACACTCAAAATTAATCCGCGCCTGAACCCGCTTTCATTAAATTTCTTTGCAAACCCAGTCGGCTGTCGTGAGGGAAGTAAATTAAAAATCCCGAGGCTGGTCATCACCACGGCCACAATCAATTGAAAATTTTCTATGATCATCGGAGAGGAGGTGATCCAATATTCAAATTGAACTCCAATCCAAGCGTACGGATATTCAATAATCGCAACCGCCAAAGCAAACCTCGTTGCGATGCCAACCTTCCGTTGCAATGCTATCTGTAGAATGGAGACGTTGAGCGTGCCGGGTGGAATGGAACCAACGAAACTAAAGATGAAGCCAAGAAAGAAAACGTAAAAGTAATTCATCTCACAGCGGCTTTAAATTTTTCATAAATCGCTTTGCCTTCCTTCCATGAAAGATACGCAACGCCACGCTCATGATTTTCTTTACTTATTCGATAAATGTTTTTCCAGTGAGTAATTAATACACCTATACCTGCCCACATCGAAGCCCCCGGATGGTAAATGTGAGCTGGCTCTGCACCACAACCATTTAGCTCGACGATTTTTACGTTTCCATTTTCCAAGTCCTCCAACGTTGCACATCTCAAATCATAACGCCCAAAATAGAAACCATCAATTCTTTTGCTGATTCGATCAAATGACTGTGAAAGTTTTTTGGTTATCAGGTGATTGCCATTGAGAAACATGGTACCAAGGCAGTGATTGCCGATGGATATAAGCTCTATTTTCTTTCCTACTGGAATTATTTCATTGAGTTGATCACGATATTTTTCTTTGAGCACAGACCATTGCAGACGAGCACGACTGCTGCCAAAAATTAATTGCGCTAGTGTTTTCTTACCATCGCCGGTTATTGATAGAAATTCTTTGGCAGTGATAGAATTAACCACTCCGGTTTCTTCAGTTGGAAGACGCATATAGTAAACCCCAAACTCAAGTGGTAGATTCACTAACTCCTGAATAATGAAATCGATCTTTATTTCTGAGATGTATTGCGCTAATTCCTGCTCGTTGTTGATTCGCCTCACCATCCAGCCTCGCTCGCCCAAGTCAGGTTTAACAATCAGAGGGAGTTTTAGCCCGGCTGTTTGTATTTTTTTTAACACCTCGCCATTGGAGGCTGGGAAGTGAATCAATATAGTTTTGGGCTTGACTTCCTCAGGAACTAAGGATAGAACGTCGTATTTTGACTCACCCATCATTCCTCCACTGAGGATTCCAGGATTGGACGCCGAGAAATAAAAGAAAGATCGTTCACGAAGAGAATACCATAACCACATGAAGAAAAGCGGCAACTGAATGATTCCAAATGGCCAATACTCCCAATGAAAAATCTTAATTAATGAATTGCGAATAGATGAGCTCATCAACGCACTACAGCCATCGTTTCTTCGCGGTAGCGTAATGTGGAAGCCGCTACGCCAAAGTCTGACGAGACCCGAACATGTTCTGCCACTTCGCGGATACCAATTTTCATTATAGCCATATGATGTACGGCATGCTCGATATTATAAGTGAGTTCACGGAAGTAATTCGTCTGCACTGTAACGCTATCTTCATTGCTTAAATCGTATCCAACCTCGAGCAATAAGGGTTTATCATTGGTCACATTAATAAATCCGCGAACGCGATCGATCACTAATAGAGCCATTTCACGATTAGTCTCGATTAACTTGTCATGTGCACGTTTGTCATAGTTGATAACACTCTTGCCATAGCCTTGCTCCAGACAAATGAAGAATTCCATAGTGTGACGAAAATGCTGACCAATAGAAGACCCGCTCAGTGTTTGAGATGGTTTTACAAACTCAGCCTCTGACAATTGCTGAATTGCATCTGATAATTGGTCTAAAATAGTATGACTGGCGCGTATAAGTTGACTCATTTCACTTTGAGAATTAGGGTTTAGAATTAGGGTTGTTAGGGTATAAATTTTTTCCAGTTTTGGTCGGCTTTTGTTTTTAAAGACTTTTCATTTTTGTTCCAGTCTTTGAGCGTGTTGTTGCCCCAGAAATTGTAGAACAAATAAAGTCTGCCTTCAACAATCTTATAAGTCTGGGGATCAATTTTTACTTTCTCACCAGTTTCCCCCATGGCATAAGCGCACCACCCACCGTAAACAGGCTCATATTTTTCAGGGCTTGCCTTGAATTTATTAGCGTTGGAGGTATTACTAAACTGATAAACGACACCTTTAAAAGCGTAATTGAATTTTGAATCACCTTCAGTGGGTTTCCCATCAAAATAGCTAACAGGGTCATATCCTTCAATAGCAATATTTTTCTTGATGTTATAATTTCTCTTGCGGGCGTCATCACTTTGTGCCGGCAGGTTGGCCGAAATGAAGAGCAAAAGAATTAGAGTATTTTTCATTTGACTAAGATACGTAAAGGTCACAAAAATAGATTGGGTGATTTTTATAAATTGTCGCGAAGGATACAAAACGAATTGTACGGAAAAGACATGGTTTTGTTAATCCGGATTTAGCCCTTGAAATCACTCAGGACTTCCCAAACCAGCTCTGGTTCATAACCTTTTCCAATAATGAATTGGGCTATTTTATTCTTCTTTTTGAAGGAATCTGAGTCACTTAATTGGGCAGATTTTTTCTTGATGAGAAGCAAAAGAGTTTTAGAGTAATCAGACTTATCGATTTCGGCCAGCCCAATGGCAATACACTTTGGCGTGAGACCTGCCTGTTGCAACTCGCGCTTAATTTTAATGCGCCCCCACTTTTGCATCCTAAATTTTCCGCCGGCAAATGCTTTGGCAAAACGCTCTTCATTTAAGAATCTTTCATTAATAAGTCGCGAAACTATTTCTTCTACATCATTGGAATACAATCCGTAACTGAACAGCTTATTTTTTACTTCGCGGTGTGAGCGCTCCTGATAGGCACAATAACGATAGATTTTTGAAAGGGCTTCGGAGGCACTTATCCTTTTTTTAACTTTTTCATTATCATCGAAAGTTTCTGTGCTCATAAGCCTCCCTGCATCCTAAACCTATTTGTGTATTTACAAATTGATCCACCTGAAATTTGTGATCTCACCAAGTTAAGTATTTTTGCCACTCAGTTTAAAGCGATTTTAGTTTTAAAAATTCAACCCCATGAAAGATAAAGTAGTTGTGATCACCGGAGGCTCTTCGGGCATTGGCAAAGCGTTGGCTGAGGAATTTGGAAAGAATGGCTCTAAAATTTTGATCACCGGGCGCAACAAGGCTGATCTTGATCAAGCGGTTTCATCATTGAAGCAAAAAGGAATAAGCATCTCTGGTTTTGTGGCTGACGTGAGTTTGGAAGAAGACAATAGAAAGATGGCCGCAGAGGCAGTGAGGCTATTTGGAAAAATAGACGTACTCATCAACAATGCCGGTATCACAATGCGTGCTCTTTTTGAAGAGGCCGATATGAGCGTGATAAAAAAAGTGATGGACATTAATTTTTATGGAGTGCTGTATGCTACTCAGGCTTGCCTTCCTCAAATCATCGGGAATAAAGGATCTGTCATTGGTATTTCTTCCATTGCAGGGTTTCGCGGGTTGCCAGGTCGTGCAGGTTATTCAGGTTCAAAATTTGCCCTAAACGGATTTCTTGAGGTTCTTCGCACAGAACTGTTGCATCGCCACGTTCATGTTCTTACGGCCTGCCCCGGCTTCACGGCTTCTAATATTCGCAACCGTGCTTTAACTAAAGATGGTTCGGTTCAGGGTGAATCACCACGTGATGAGAAGGAAATGATGACGGCTGAAGAATGCGCGAGGCATATTTACAAGGCTACCGTAAATAGAAAAAAGATTCTGGTATTAACGGCACAAGGAAAACTTACCGTATTTCTAAACAAGTGGTTCCCTTCGCTTACGGATACATTGGTTTACAATGCCATGGCCAAAGAGGCCAATTCGCCTTTGAAGTGATCAGGTTTTATTAAGGAATACCAATTTAATATTATCTGCTTTGCTTACATTTTTGTAGAAGTCAACCAGTTCATTGTAAGTCTCTTTTGGGAAACGACCCTTCCAGACTTTCATGCGCCTTGTATAAGTCACTTTGCCGGCATCGAACTTAAAACTTGCTTCGTACTCACCAAATTTAGATGTGTACTTCATTGGCTCAGGTAGAAATTCAGGATAGAGATTTTCCGGAACTGTAAATTGAATGGTATCGAGATCTAGGTAGTTTGATTTACGAACGACCTCTGTTTTTCTTTCAGCAATTTTTTCAGGAGCACCAGAGATCCTGTTCATCAGATTAGGTGTAACGAAGAGCCGCTTACCACTTGCAGATGCGTATCTGCTGAGAGTTAAGTCCAGATTGATTGCAGCCGACGGAACCTTGTCCTTCTTTTCGGTTATCGAAAATGAATTGACACTGAAGTTTGGAATGTCTGTATTCTCTTCAATCCATTTCTTTTGCTTGTCAGAATTATTAAACGCCCAATTTAATCCACCATTCTCGTACTGAATCCCAGTTGCTGTAGTTTTGATTTTTGCTTTTGCATTGCCGGAGGCATCAACAGTTACCATTGCTGTTCTGGACTGTAAGTTTTGCTCGGGAGTGTAGTTAATCGTGCGTACCAATTTCCCGCCGTCTTCAGTTACCATCATGGCCCATCGGTCTTCGGTAAATGTGCCCTGATATCCAAATGGATTTGACTGACTAGTACATTCTAGCCATAATGTGTCTTTTCCGTTTGGCACGGAAACAATCACGTGATTAAACTGATGACTTGGGAAATCGGTTTTAACCTCACGCTCATTTCGCCCGGCCTGTATAACTGTATAATAACCCTTTATGCCCACTTCTTTTAGCATGGCAACGGTGTAGTTGGAAAGTGCTTTGCAATCTCCGTATCCTGTTTCATCAACAACTGATGGCGGGAAGGGTTGTAATCCACCAATGCCAAGTTGGATGCTTACGTACCGGGTCTTGCTTTGCATATATTCGTAAATAGCTTTTGCTTTCTGCACATCTGTGGTCAATCCTTTAGTAAGTTCTTTCACTTTTAATTTGACCGGCTCGGGGAGTTCGCCTCTGCCATCATTCAAGGTCTTCTGCCACTTTCCATAATCTTGCCATGATTGCATCGTGCCCGAATAGCCTTCATATTCGAAGGCAGTTGGTGCAACCATGATTTGCGGAATCGTTTCGCGCGATGGAGAATAGGGTTCAAATTTAAGTGGCTTTAAATTTTCGAAACTCCAGGTGATAGATTCA
>JABDGP010000016.1:0-48750 GCA_013285945.1 Bacteroidota bacterium
TTCAAAAATAGATTCGATAAATCGGGCTGTTGGGAAAAGGCCATACGAATGTCTTCCAACAAAGAGGCTCGAATGATGCAACCGCCTCTCCAGATTCTTGCAATGTCCTCCAGTTTCAAGTCATATTTATATTCCTTGGAAGCAACTTGTAGCAAAGACATTCCCTGTGCATATGTAGTTACCATCGAGAAGTAAAGCGCTTGCTCAAGCCAGTCTATCAATTTATTTTTGTCTCCGTTGAATTTCGTTTCTGGCCGTGTCAGTTTTTGCTGAACTGACTCTCGTTCCTTTTTATAGGCAGACAAATTGCGCATAGAAACAGAGGTATCGATGACAGGAATTGGTACCTGCAAACTCATTGCATCTTCTGAAGTCCATCCGCCGGTGCCCTTCTGATGAGCACTATCGAGGATCATATCGATAAGATGATTTTTGGTGAGTTCATCTTTTTGAACAAAAATATCAGCTGTGATTTCGATAAGAAAGGAGTGTAGTATCCCTCTATTCCATTTTGAAAAAATAGAATGAATTTCATCGTTATTAGACTTACCGACTTCTTTCAGTAAATGATACGATTCTGAAATGAGTTGCATCAATCCATACTCAATGCCATTGTGAACCATCTTTACATAATGTCCTGCTGAGCCTGGCCCAAGCCATGTAACGCAGGGCTCATTATTTACTTTGGCTGAAATAGACTCTAACATTGCCGACAAACGATCATAGACATTCCTTGGTCCGCCGGGCATAATGCTTGGTCCATAACGTGCACCAGACTCACCTCCCGAAATACCAACACCCATGAAGTGAATAGTGGATTTTGCCAAAAGAGCGATCCGGATATTAGTTTCCGTAAAGTGAGAATTTCCGCAATCGATAAGTAAGTCATTCCCCGATAAAAAAGGTTTCAACTCGTCAATGACTTCGTCTACTATTCTTCCGGCAGGCACGAGCATCATAACTACTCGCGGGATCTTCAATACGTTTACGAATTCATCAAGCTGTGATGTAGCAAAAATGGTTCTACCTGCAGCTTCTTTCTTAAGTAATTCCGTCTGTGATTGACTCTTATCAAAGCCCGCCACGCTGTATCCGTGATCATTGATATTAAAAACGAGGTTGCGGCCCATAGTGCCCAACCCAATCATCCCGTAATCATATTTTTGCTCCGTCATATCATTCTTTATAAACAGATGTCTAATCATTATAAGGCAAGGCCAAATTTCTCTAACTGATTCTTTGTCGCGTTCAAATTCTGATGATGAATCCCGTGCATGCCTAAAGATTGTGCGACCTCAACAAACATCAGGCGATCGTCAATATAAATGGAGTGCTCGGGGTTAGTTTGGGAGATGTCGATGGCCATGAGAAATATGTCTCGATCGGGTTTGCGAAAATGAACGAATGAGGAAGATACAAAAACATCAAACAACTCATTCAGATTAAACTCTTTTACCCGGTATGTATTCAGCTCACGGCCTTCATTGCTCACTGCAATTACTCTGAGATGATATAGCTTCTTGAGTTTTCTAAAATGATCTATCGTGTCTTGATACGCAAACGATTGCCTGAGCATGACTTCAATAAATTCATCTTCAGAGAAACTTCTTTTTTCATAAAAGACCACACGCTTCAAGTATTCACTTAGTGTCAGTTTGCCTTCTTCATAAGTATCGAATGTCAGATGATGTCTCTCATTCACTTCATTGCCGTCCAGGTTGAAATGAGCGATAGTTTTACCGCGCGCTTCATTGCCCCATCCATTGCTCAGCAACACGCCACCGATATCAAGAAACAATGTTGTGATTTTGTTTTCATTCATAGCATAAAGCTAACCTCAAATTGAGTGCGTTGCCAACAAATTATTTGAGTGGGCTCCAATGAAGTCATTATTAATTTGGGAGATTTAATTTCTCTTCCCACTCTTTGGTTGGCTCTGACGAGGGTTTACATGAGGCGTAGACGGACTGGCAGATTGTCTTTTGGGGTTCACATGTTGTTCTGATGGATTGACACGTGGATGTTCCAATGGTCGAATAGCCGGCATTGCAGAGGTTGAGTTTGGCTTGGCGGTATGCTCTTCATGTTCTCTGGTCCTGCCAGGTTCTGGGTTGTTGGAAGGCATTGGCTTGGAGACCGGACCTTCTTGATTGATCCTTACATCTTTGACAGACTTCACAGTCATTGTAGAAGGGTGCCCGTGATTGACAGTAGCCAATTGATTATTGTCTTTTCCAGCATTCAAGTGATGAGAGGTTTGTTCAGCGGTCGGATTCTCATGTCTTTCATGCATGGCTGTTTGCTCTTCATTGGTGGGTCGTGATGAAATACCACCCGCACCGTTGAAACTTGTACGATTGTTTGCTGTGTTAATAACTGTACGGTCTTCGTATGTATTGTGAATCACCGTAGTGTTGACGTTCATCACTGCAGTGTTGTAATGAAATGAGCGGCCTTCCCAGCGTCCTCCACCAAAGCCGACGCCTCCATATCCATAACCATAGTTTACGCCTCCGTAGAATCCAACATGCTCTCCCCAATATCCGGAATGCCATCCGTAGTAGCCACCGGAAAATGCCCAGTAACTCGGAGTCCAAAGAAACCCTGGAGTAGGAGGATACACCCAAACTCCGGGCACCCAATAGTATCCATCAGTATTGTAAGCCCAGTATCCTGGCGTCCACATATACCCGTCATAAGGACATGGTGGTTGAGAATAAACGGGTAATTCAGGCGGAGCTACTTGAATAGATAAGCTCAGATCATCTTGAGCGTTTGATATGCTGAATGAAATGAGCGCTGCAACGACGGAAAGGAAAATCAATTTTTTCATGGCTGGGGAGCAGGAGTTCTTAATTGCTAAAAGTAAAATTGACGACTTAGTCGTTGCAAATTGTTATACAATCCTACCAATTACTTGCATCATTCACGGATTTGAGAATGTCGTAGAGATGCGACCGTGTCTCGAACCTAACAAGTTTCGGATGTACAGAAAGTCAGAATGGAAATCAATGTATTTCGTGTGAAAGACTTAAGAGGACAGGGTTAACTATTTCAATTTCCCATCTTTATCAAATTGAATAGTTTGGAAGGCGCTCCCCTTTCTTAATTCAACTTCGAACTCTTCGTTGCCTACCTTGTAAACTCTCACAATTGCCCAACCCTTAAAACTGTCACCACCGAGTGTTTTTTTGGCCGCCTCCGGAAGATCTTCCTTCTTAATTTTCACTTTATCATTCTGCGCTTGTGTGTTTACAGTGTGAAGCACAAAATTGAACCCACTCTCTGCAGGAGCTGAAACATTTGCCAACATGAATAGAGACAAAACTGAAATCCTTATCCTTTTCATAGAAAATATTTTAGTGAGCTAATACCAGTCCAAAATGAATCTGAGTTAATAACGAATCCGAATACTAAAAAATTGTTAGTCTAGAAACGCGAGTAGTTAATTGAATTACAGAAGGAGCAATTAAAAGTAAAAGGAGCAACAATGTTTTTGGCAATATGTTTTTACTACTGCCGAATAATATGTTCGTTGGTCGATAATCGAAAAAAATCATTACCGCAGATAAAAGCACTTCATTGCCTTGTAAGGTCAATCACAGTAAAATAATCTGCATTCGAAGAGAATCCATTTTCGAGCTGTGATGCTGGTTGTAATTTGGTCTTGTCAATTCCCAATAAAAACCCAACAACATTATGGAAACGAGCGAAGTAGTAAAAGAGGAGGAACCAAAAGTCATTCATCACGTTGATCGAGTGAATCTTTATGATTTTGGCTATGAAAAATCAGGGAGTGCAAAAGGTGACCCTGATTTATTCGCCTCATTTCTCGATCGGATTCTCAATGGAGATTTAGTCGACAGTAAATACTATGGGTATACCGACGATGAAAAAAAGGAAAGAGTTAAACAAATAAAGGCTTTAGAAATTCAGCTCAGGAAAAAGGAGGAGGCTAATTCAAAAATTGTAGAGGAGGTAAAGGCAAAGGAGAAAGACATTGACAAGTACAGAAAAGATCTAATGCAGATCAGAGAGAAGCGATCAAAAGATAAAGAGGTCTTGAAAAACGAAAGTTTCAGCACACTTAAGTTCGTGCTCAATTTATTTCTGTTGGCTATGCTGTCAGTGTACCTATTCTTCTTTTACATATCAGCAACGTTCAAAGCGCTGTATGTAGATTTTGAAGGTATTGCCGAACGGATCGCCAGGGGTGAAGGCACAGGAAGCATCATGCCAGGAGCTTATGAGCTAGCAGAAGCACTTCAATATAACTACCTTCTTTTTGTGGTACCGTTCGTATTTTTTGCTTTTGGTTGGGCCTTTCACATCATCTTGGAAATGAAAGACAAAGTGAAATTGGCTTATCTCTCAATGCTGATTGCCGTTACGTTTGCCGTTGATTTTCTGCTAGCAATGATTATTAGTAATAATACTGAGAACGCAAAATCATTGATGGGCCTTCCAGCGATTGCGTGGCATCAAAGCCCGACTTTCTACATTATTTTATTTCTCGGATTTCTGGTGTACATCATTTGGAGCATTCTGTTGGATTCCCTGCTTAGAGAATGGGATAAAAAGGAGATCACCAATAATCTCAAGAAAATTATCAAGCATCTTCAGGGAGATATAAAAGTATTGAAATTGGGAATTCTTGACGTTGCGGCTATTAAAAATAAAATCGCCGACTATCGCGAAGACGCCAGCACCGTGATGTACGGAAACTTGAAAAAGTACATCGACCAGTTTACGTCAGGATGGATTGCTTATTTGATTCCTTCCAATATGAAGGAGGTGAAAGAAAAATGCTTAATTCTTAAAAAAGAATTTGAAGAGCGAAATGATATTAAAGCTGGTACTGTGAAAGTTACCAGTCGACGCCCGTTTCTAAATTTTATCTGATTAAATAATTATTCACGATATGAAACACAGTAAGATTATTCTTCTGAGCACATTAGTGATTCTCGTTTCAGCTTGTAAGATTCCAAAGCCCGAGCACAGAAAAAACTCGCTACGAGTAAAAAATAACTACATCATTCTATTGGACCTTTCTGACCGACTGATCGTTCAGGACCATCAGCCTGAGCGTGATAAACAGATCATCAAAAGCCTGTATTCTCTTTTTGAGGAAAAGGTTCGGAAGGAGTTGTACATAAAATCAAGAGATGAAATCCGGATAGTTATTGCTCCTCAACTTGGTGCAGGCTTAAACCGCAACGCATTTGAAGATAGGCTTTATGTAAATATGGCCGCCCTAAATCTGGTTGAACGCAAAGCGCGTGAAGAAGAAAGGCGAAGGAGTTTTTTTGCAACGCTGGACACACTTTATCACCAAGCTGTATATAGCCAGGTTCCGACCGATTATAATGGTGCGGATATCTGGAAATATTTTTACGAGGACTTGAAAACTGATTACTCCAGGGATACCCTCACCAATAATTATCTTTTTATTCTTACCGATGGGTATCCTATCGTTGGACAGCAAAATAAATTACTTCAGGTCAAAAATGAATTTCCAGATCTGGAAATTGTTTTGATGGAGGCGGCTCCCCGCGAAAAAGATCTGGAGTGGGATCACTTAATGAGTGTTTGGGAAAGCTGGTTTGCGAATATCGGGATTAAGAAATATACACTTGTCAAAAGAGCATCTATTACGAAGGAACTTGAGCAGGTCAAGGAAGCCATAGCAACGACAAGCCCTAAGGACCACAAAATGCCAGCTGTTGCCTCGAGGATAATTGATGTGAAAAAAGATATACCTGCCTCAGATAGTAAAACTGCGTTATTCGATATGTACAGAAATGAAAAACGCTACGCACTCGTTATCGGGAATTCAAAATATAAACGTGTCTCTTCTCTGCGAAATCCGATAAACGATGCTACGGACATGGCGTCAGTTTTAAAAAAAATGAACTTTGAAGTGATCAGTCTTATAGATGCCACTTATATAGAAATACGAAGTGGTTTCCTGAAGTTTCACGATAAATTAGTAAACGGCCCTAAAGATCAAACTATAGGTTTGGTATATTATTCTGGACATGGGCTGCAAAATGATGGAGAAAATTACCTTGTACCGATCGATGCGAGCATTGAATATGAAGATGATATCCCTCGTCAATGTTTTCCTGTTCAGAAAATTATTTTGGGTAACATGGAACGATCCAATTCGCGAATGAATATTTTAATCCTGGATGCATGCAGAAATAATTCATTTCCTCAAGCTATGCGAACCATAGGGAGTGGCTTGGCTGAAATGAAGAGTGGAAGGGGCTCCTTCATTGCCTACTCCACAGCGCCTGGATCCACAGCTTCTGATGGCATTGGAAAAAATGGATTGTATACACAAGAATTGATAAAGGCAATTCAAATACCGGGCTTGTCAATCGAACAGGTCTTCAAGGAGGTAAGGATAAATGTGCTTCGACTTTCAGGAGAAAAGCAATACACATGGGACAATTCGAATATAACAGGAGAATTTTATTTTAATCTCCAAGATAAAGAGACTATGATGCCATGACTTTCAATGAAAGAATTAATCTTCGACATAGAACTGTTTGATATAGATTTAAAATCAATTGATTCATGAGCCCGGGTTACGTTGAATTAAAGGGAAGTCATAAGTCGGCTTCTCGAAATGAAAAGATCAGAGGGATAAACAAAGGGGAGCCAATCTCACTCTCGGTTTGTCTAAGGCCAAGAACACCTCTTCCCGATTTGACCGAAGTTGGTCAATACAAAAAATTTAAAACACTTTTGCCTAGGCAATATCAATCCAAGCATGGGGCGTTAGCTTCTGACATAGAGAAAGTAATAAAATTTGCTCACCACTCGGGATTGAGTATAAGTAAAATAGGAGTTGCGCAACGAACAGTTGAACTTCGTGGTACTATCGCTCAGCATGAAAAAGTTTTTGGAGTTGAACTTGAAAATTACTCATCGGCTAATGGGCAAATTTTTCGCGGGCGTTCAGGGCCAATCTGTATTCCCAAAGAATTAGAAAATATAATTCATGGTATTTTCGGTCTTGATAATCGACCAATCGCCACACCTAAATTTCAGTTATTCAGGCCTTCACTTTCAAAGGATTTAATGAACTCCTATTATCCTAATCAGTTAGCTGATATCTACGATTTCCCTTCGTCGACTTCCGGTAAGAAGCAATGTATTGGCATCATCGAACTGGCGGGTGGGTATCGCGAGCAGGATATTTCAAATTATTTTTCAAATCTCGGAATGAAAACTCCCGAGGTTGTCGCAGTATCTGTCGATGGGGGAGTTAACGACCCAAGTTCTCCAGATAGCGCCGATGGTGAGGTGATGCTTGATATTGAAGTAGCCGGTGCTGTTGCGCCCGACGCTTTGCTGGCTGTATACTTCGCACCCAATACAGATAAAGGTTTTCTGGATGCAATTAATACAGCCATACATGATTCAAAAAATAAGCCTGACGTATTATCCATTAGCTGGGGCGCCTCAGAGAGTGATTGGACATCGCAGTCGCTGGATGCTTTCAATAGTGCATTCCAGGCTGCAGCATCGCTTGGAATTACTGTGTGTGCTGCAGCAGGAGACAGAGGTTCTAGTGATGGTGTAAGTGATGGTCTTGCTCATGTCGATTTTCCTGCGTCAAGTCCATATGTTCTCGCTTGTGGGGGTACGCGGCTGATGACTCTCGGCAATACAATTGAAACGGAAACTGTCTGGCATGAGAGTGCTGACAGCGCAACGGGTGGAGGCGTGAGCAGTGTATTCGACTTGCCATCATACCAGCAGAACGCCAATGTTCCCATGTCGGTTAGTTCAAATTCAAAAGGAAGGGGAGTTCCTGATGTGGCTGCAGATGCAGACCCTGCGACAGGATATAAAGTTTTGGTAGATGGGAATCAACTTGTTATTGGTGGTACAAGTGCCGTGGCCCCGCTTATTGCTGGATTAATTGCACGTATCAATGAAGGTCAAGGGAAAAATGCTGGATTTATTCACAATGAGTTATATAATAACTCTTCCGCCTGCCGTGATATTGTAAGCGGAAATAATATCACTACTTCAACAAACAAAGGATATACTGCCGGAAAGGGATGGGATGCCTGCACGGGTTTGGGTGTGCCCATTGGGTCTAAGTGGTTGAACTTATAATAAATGAAGAATAATTAAGGTTTCCTTTATCAATACCTGGCCTGAATACAATTCATCAATTATAAATTTTCTTTTGCCGAACACTTTCCTAATTCAGTGACCTGTTCAGTACGTTTCAGAGGTCTCGTTCTATTATAGTCTCTCAGCTTCGGAGCGAGAACCATCTAATCTAAAAAACCTAAGAAAAATTGGCCAATGGTGTTGGATCAAGGCCATGGCTCAGTTTATTTATTCAAATGTGTACACTGATAGGGCAAAGTGGAATCTTCTGATTTTGCATCTAAATATTGTATCCGAACCTACTACCATGGTATAGTCGAAAGGAAGTCCCTTTAAAGTTTGCTGGCAGGCATACAATTAAAAAGCGAAATGTTTTACCTTTAAGATTCTTCAATCTCTATGATAGCTTGTAAAAATTGTAACGCTGAATTTGAAGGTCGATATTGTAACCAATGTGGTCAGCCTGCTGAAACGCATAAAATGAATATCCATTTTCTGGTGCACGATCTTCAACACGGTCTGCTGCATCTTGAAAAGGGAATATTTTTTACAATAAAAGAACTTTTCACACGTCCCGGAACGTCAATCAGGGAGTACATTGAAGGAAAACGGGTTAAGCATTTTAAGCCCATCTCGTTGATTCTTGTATTAGCCGGGATTTTAGGACTACTCTCTCATTATTTTCACATCAGTATGCTTGGCCAGGCATTCCAGGTCAATGGCACAGATAGTAAGGCAGAGGAGATTCGGAGATCATTTAATGAATTCAGTGATTGGGTAAGTGGTCACTACTCAATTGTATCACTGTTTTTACTTCCCGTCTTTACACTTGGTACATTCTTATCATTCCGAAAAAAGGGTTACAATTTTATAGAACATCTTGTACTCAATGCCTTTCTTACAGGGCAGCGCCTGGTAGTAAACATCCTGCTATTTCCGTCTTATTACTTGCTAAATGGAACTGGTGATCTGAAAGGTTTTTCGGATTTTGTTAATCTTGGCCTTGGCCTCCTCACTTTTTGGACGCTTACCCAATTTTTTAACACTACCAAAAAGTCATCTGTGTTTTGGAGAACGTTGCTAAGTTTTATCATCTCAGGGATAGTCTACCTGGCTTTAGGAATGGCGGGGTTCTTGATCTTTGTTTCGAAGTAGTTAATCTTTTAGAAGGCTATCTGTGGTAGGTTGGCTCGATTCTATAAATGAAACAAGGAATTAATGCTGGCAAGAGGTATGTTTCTGATGGTATTGCCGGAAGAAACTCTCCGTTTGCAAAACAAATGATTGAGCCCTTGAAAAGGAATGGGTGGAGACGGAATTCTAACATTGAGCGAATTGATGACTTTTGTCGAAACACTGAAGACGGCACCCCAATTTGGAAAGTTCGGCTCCGACCAACTGGGTAGCGATTTTGTCTTTGTTGTGAAAGGAAATTGATATAGAATCACTCATTGACAGAAGCTTTGTCCTAAGGCTCCATGGTGACCTGTAATTTTGGATAACTGTGACCAACTTCAGAGACTGATAATCGGGGTATTAAAATTTATTGGTTGTACTAGAAAAAAGGCTGACAAGAGTGTCGGAATCTCCACCAAAATGAAGTAATTGACTTTCGTATGAGAGCGACGTACCTCTTGATCTTTGTTATCCTCCTAGGTTGCGGCGATCATCGCTCGCATAACAACCGCGACCAAATCGAAAGCTTTGATATTTCCCCCGACGACCAGAAAGTGCTGTTGCTGAGCACACGTGATGGCGCCACCACCGTATTTGAGATAAATGCTGATGGCACTTCTCCCAGGCCAATCCTGAAGCCATCGAGCGATGGGATATTCTCAAACCCCCGGTATTCACCGGATGGAAAAAAAATTGTATTCATTAAATATTTCAAAAAAAGATTTGGTGAAAGTGCTGTATATGTCTCTAATAACGATGGCTCCGGTGTGCAGGAACTAACGCGCGGCGGCGAGCTGGTTACCGAAGCGATATTTTCCGCCAAAGGCGATGCGGTGCTGTACTGCTCTGCCAAACAATACAACAGCAGCAAGACGAAGGGCACAACAGACGCGCGCAGATTTGACATTTATGCCATAGACCTCCTCGACGGGAAGACTACAAAACTCTCCAAACTCAATGCCCTGGGAATCGACAATCTCTCTGAGATCAGTGAAAAGTATATCTTGTTTCATATGAACGCCGGTAAGAAAAGCGGCATCTATTCTTTTGAAAACGACAACCCGACCAAGGCTATGAGAATATTCCCTGTCAATGGGACCGAGGAATCAACCTTACTGGACAAACCGGGATACGTACCCGATAGATTCCTTGTGTTCACTGCTCGCTCCAAGTTGCACGTCATGAATCTAATCACACGTAAGGCAGACCTCATCTACGACACGAAAGGCGGTCATTTTATTCAGATGCTCAGGGGGTTTCACACAAAATCACGTGTGCTGTTTAAAAAATTCGATGAGCCAAGGCTGACATCCGTCAACACCGATGGGAGCGAAGTCAGCTCATTTGATGTTGAATTCCCCGAGTAACATTTGAGACTTACTTACAGATCAGGAGTTGAGCTTGTTTGCCGAGAGGACAACGTCAATCTTCAAGAATCTTCTTAGCGTTCGCATGAGTGGTAATGCCAACTGGTCCCTCGTAGATGCCACCGATGTTTCCCATATCTTCCACAAGCACCTCTATCACGTTTTCACCGGCTTTTAATGACGCAGCCGGAATGTCATAGATGCGTGTCTGTTCATAAGACTCGCTGCGACCATATGGTCTGTGATCGTTTGTTGAGCCGATGACTTTCCCATTCAGATACGCGACATCGAAGTCGTCGATTTTTCCAAGCACAAGCACTAAGCCGGCCTTTGAAACCTCTGGAGGAAGAATGAATGTCTTTTTGTACCAGGCAAAGCCGTCATAGTCCTGAAAATCCTGATGCTCCCATGGGCCTGGTACCATGATTTTTTTCCACTCATTCTTATTTCGGATCGGATCTTTGTTCTCGCTAGGTGTGAAAGACCAAACACCCTGCAAGTCTACGACCATAAGTTTGTTTTTTTCCTGCTGAAAAATTCCGAGCTCACCATCTACAATTCCACCACCTTGCATAACATCGAACACGCGAATTGCAATTGTGTTTTCACCCGAAAAATTGATCACTTCCGGCGGCAACAGATACCTTCGTTCTGTGTTGTAAGAAGTTTTGAATCGCGGTGGCATGCGCCCTGAGAAACCGATCAGTTTGCCATTCACATACACCTCGTCACAGTCATCGATGTAGCCGAGCCGCAAGTAATAATTTTCCTTTTTGCTGAGTTGTTTGCCGTCAAATTTTCTTCGGTACCATGCAAAGCCATCATACCCGTTAAAGCCCTCGTCTTCCCAAGCCGAAGGTGCGAATACATTCTTCCAACCCGAATCGTCAAATTGCGGCGAAGCCCAGGTATGATTGTCGTCGATATGAAATTTCCAAGTCCCTCTTAAATTGATAGTCTGCGCTATAGACGGCGCCGAAAGCAATAGGAATAGGAGAAGAATAGAGCCAACGTATTTCAAAAACTTATTTTTAATTACAAAAATACACCATTGATTTGAAAAAAAGGCAGGCGGCCTCTGTGTGAAGGCCACCTCCTTTCCTAAACAACAACTAAACCATTTAGTTGTTAGCGGCTACCAAATCATGGTAATAGGTCGTTTTCTCCAGGAGTGGGTGATAGGTCCCGTCCTTTTGAGCCGTCATTTTATAGACAACCGAGAGTTTTGAAGATTTCACTTCGATCCAGAACGCGTCGACTTCGATGTTCCGGATATCGTATTTTTTAGAAAATCCGCTGGGGAAATTCTCACCTCCGATATAATCAACCTGGTTTAGGTTTTGTGCATCTGTGAACCTGATCTTTATAGGTTCGCTGCTGCTGTACGCATACATAACTTTCAATACACCGTCTTCAGTAGAAGGCAGAATTTTTACGGCTGGACCGTTGACTTGTGCACTGGCTGCACCACATGCCAGGATCAGCGCTACCACCAACCCTGCAAGAATCTTTGATTTGTTTTTCATGGCATTATTTGTTTTGTTGAAGTGATTTTGATTCACAGTTCAAATAACGCGATGCCTCGTGTGCAAGATGTCACCAGATGGTAAACGTTTGTAACAAGTTGTCACAAGGCGACAAGGAGTGAAAAGCTACAGCACCAATTTGTAGCCGGAGCCGTGGGCAGTCAGGATAATCCTGGGATGGTTGGGAGTGAATTCGATTTTTTGACGCAATCGAGCGATGAAGTTGTCGACCGTTCGAGTTGTGATCGACTCACCATAACCCCACACGTTTTCTAGCAGGTCATTCCGGCTGACGATCTGATTTTTATTTTTGACCAGGTATGCAAGCACCTCGAATTCCTTGTGTGAGAGTTTTATTTCGAGGGCGTTTTCTTCCGCCTGAAATGCGTCGAAGTCGATGACTAAGCGGCCGATTGTCACCAGTGACGCAGTCTGAGCCACCGATGGCTGGTTTCGTCGCAAGATGGCCTTCACGCGAGCTAACAGTTCCCGGATGCTGAATGGCTTGGTGATGTAGTCATCCGCACCCAACTCGAGACCCACAACTTTGTCTATTTCTTCACCACGCGCTGTAAGCAAAATGATTGGCGTGCGAATGCCTGCGCTACGAGCCATCTTACAAACATCGAAGCCTGAAAGTTTCGGAAGCATAACATCCAACAATGCCAAATCATAAGTTCCAGTCTTCAAGTGGGCCAAGCCTGCCTCACCATCGCTGGCGATATGCACGGTGTAGTTCTCCAACTCCAGATTGTCGCGGAGGCCAAGTTGCATAGCCGGCTCGTCTTCAATGATGAGTATGGTGGCCATCGATTATGATTCGGTTTTCTTTAATAGAAAATACAATGTGAACACAGATCCTTTTCCAGGCGCGCTTGAAACGGTGACGTGCCCATGCTGGGCTTCCGTAAGCTGCTTCACGAGAGACAGTCCCAATCCTGTGCCCAGACTTTTGGCAAGGTCGCCGCTCGACACGCGGAAGAATTTGTCGAAGATATGTTTCTGGTCCATCTTGCTGATCCCGATACCGTGATCTTTTACGGCTACATAGCCATATTCGTTTTCAATTCCGGAAGTGATTTCGATGAATTTTTTATCAGGGCTGTACTTCATCGCATTGTCAATCAGGTTGATGACGGCCTCCGCAAAAGCTTCATCATCAGCCTGAACAGAAACCTCACCACCCGGAATGAAAGTATAGCCGAATCCCTTGCTTCTCAGATGAAAATCATAGGTTTTTAATATCCCGTTCACTTCTGCATTGATGTCAACAATTCGAAAAACAAGGTTTTTTTTGTTGGCATCTATTTGACTGAAGCTGAGGATTTTGTTCACAATCCCCGACAGACGGTGCGTTTCCTTCGTGATGATAGAATAGTATTCCTGTTTTTTTTCCTCCGATCCTACACGCCCCATCTCGAGCGTTTCAGCAAACATGCTTATGAGTGCGAGTGGCGTTCGTATCTCGTGCGAAACATTAGAAACAAAATCAGCTTTGTTCTGTGCCAGCTGGACTTCGTGCTTCACATTCCTGAAAACAAGAATCACAGCAACAATCAGTACCGCATCCAGAGATAGCAGCAAGATAAGGTTGGTGGTTGTTCGCTTGTCCACCAAACTTTGTATCGAAGTGCCGTTGGCTCGGATGCCGATAGTAAAGTCGGGGAGTAGCCACAGATCTTTCGTGTGTGCTTCCGCTTTGAGCGTGTCCCCGTTTCTCGCCAACGTAGAATAGATCGATGCGGGTGATCCTTTTTTAAAGACTGAAAGTATGAATTGGTCTTTTGCAATGATCTGAAGGCGCGGCCCCACTACTTCCTGAATAAAAATATTTGGATCGACAAGAAGACCCGCTATGGAGAATTGAGAAGGCTGGTCGCCCACTACAAAGGCGAGGCACCGCAGGTCGTTATTTGCACTGTCTCGATAAGGAAGAGACTGCAATTTTTGAAACCCGTCTTTTTTATATTCTACTAACTGTCGAATATTCTCAGCACCTGAACTCAAAGTTTCATTGATTGCCGAAATGTGCTCTTTCGATGAGTCGGTAAGCGAAAAGACAGCGCCATTTGCGGCCCCGTAAGGCGGGTCACTAATAAATACAGCCACCAAGGAAGAATTGAAGGTCAGCAGGTTCTTGATTTTTTTTGGCGTGTGACCAGGAACCTTTTCGATCCATCCGCTTTCCACCTTTGCAATCCAGCTATTCAGAACATCGTCAGAGTATTGATTTACGGAGAATAAAATAGCATCAAGTTGCTTGCGGTAAACATCCTGAATCATTCTTTCATCCCGGTTCAACGATGAGATTTCGTAGACCGAGAAGAAAACAGCCGGTAGAACAAATACCAGCGTCAGTATCAACCCGATTCGTTGCGTAGATTTCACGTACCAATGTTACAGCAATTCACTCAGGGCTGCAAAGCCGACTAGCACCGGCAGTAACTCGAGATTTTTACAATTCATTGTTCCAATATTGAAACAACTCTCAATTTAGACGGAAATCGACACATTGCATTGTGTTGACCTACAATTCCTATCACTCCGAACTTAAATGTCTCGCGCGCGCGAACCTTCTTGCACAAGAAATCTGTGCACTAATTCCGCGTTCCAATATCTGGCGTTGGAAGCATGAGCCTGCCGATAAGTACAAATCATTTGACCTGAATTTGAAGGCATCCCAAGATTATGAGCTGATCCGATCTTTTGCCAACAATACGAAAGCAAAACGGGTTTTCTCTGCATACGTGCGTCTGTGCAAATTCTTCCTTGAGCTCGTACACAACGTTCCGAAATTTCACAAATACGTCCATGCCGTGAAATTGCAAGTGGTCAAAACAATTGATCGTGTGAAGAATACAATCGGATTAGTCCGAACACTTCGGGTGTTCAACATCTCCGTTTCCACCTATCGCCAATGGAGTATCGAAACCTATACCAGTTGTTTTCATTCTATAATAAACACCTGCAATCGGATTTATCCTACCCAACTCTCAAGTCTAGAAATCAAACTTTTGAAGGACAAACTCATTGATCCGGTTAACCGGTACTGGCCGATTTCGTCCATTGCATTTGAATCTCTGAAAGACGGATCACTCCCCTTGAGTCTGAACACATGGTACAAATACTCCAAGAGGTTGGGCATCGCAAGACCAAGGCCCAACGACCGGCGGAAGAAAAGGGCAGAAGGGATCCGGGCAGAACGACCGAATCAAATCTGGCATGCCGACATTACACGGTTTGTTACAATCGACAATGTCGCATATTTCATCTACTTAGTCGTCGATAATTTTTCACGGAAAATCCTATCGTGGAGAATTTCCGACAAAGTAAGTGCTTTGATCCGGCGCGAGACGATAGGGGAGGCCACGAAAAACTCGAAAAATGAAGAGGAACATATTCTGTTGATCACTGACGGCGGCCCAGAAAATTCTTTGAAGGAGTACCTGAGAACAATCGACGTCTCTGTTGTTCATCAAAGAGCAATGATCGACGTACAGTGCTCAAACTCGTTGATAGAGGCCCACAACAAGGTGATCAAATACAACTATTTGTACAGGATGTCGGTCTCGGATGGAAACCACTTGAAAAAACTCATCCCATGGATAGTTGACGACTTCAACTCTCGTCCTCACGTTTCACTTGAGGGTCTAACACCAAATGAAAAATATGGGAACCTGACGCTTGATCAAAGCTCCTTGCGATCTTTGAAAGCAACGGCTTCACAAAAGCGAAAAGAGCACAACTTCAAGAACAGATGCGTGAATTGCTGACAGGTGTTTACTTGTCGCGAGGTTTTTTGTGTCGGAATAGGAGAGAACCGTCTCGATTTTCTACCGCTGAGGCCATGCTAATCCATAAACTTTTTGATCAGGTAGGAATTTTTATAGCTTCGTACTGTGTTCCAATATTGAAACACTGGATTATTAAAAAGTCGTAGGAGTGCCGGCGCTAATAGAATTGGCTGATGGTGACGTACAACTCATAGAGCCAAATTTGATACGATTCAAAAACCCGCTTACTTCCAAAATTGATCGACTGGATTGATTTTGAGGGTTACGAATTCGTAAAGAAATGTTACGACAAAGCCGTAACGGAAGCAGCGCTGAGTCCAAGTTGAGTTTGACTTAGTACATTGCCAATACCGCCTGTAAAACACAGGATAAAAACAATGGGAAGCCACCGTTTTTTTAAAATATTTTTCGCACAATTCTTAGCAATTGCAGAAAAAAGTGGGAACTCTCTCTAAAGCTTTGGTATGGCTTGTTTGGTACTTCTTGATGAACTGTTAAGTTTGCACCTCGAAAAATTCCGATTGCTTTAACCCACCTACGCGTTAATCCTGAATTATGAAGAACATTATTACTGGCATCATCGCGCTTGCCATATTTCCTATTGGGCATCACTATGCACAGAGCAATAACTATCAATTACCAACTGTTATTCCTCCTTCTCCTGCCGTAATGAATTTTTTACGGTATGGAGAAATTCCTGTTGATTATAGTACTGGTGTACCGTCGATAAGCGTACCTCTCTACACAGTAAAATCACGGAAGCTTGAACTGCCAATAAGCATTTCCTATCATGCTGCCGGCATAAAAGTGGATGACATAGCATCAACAGTTGGTCTTGGGTGGGTACTAAATGCTGGAGGGTTTGTTGCAGCAACCATTTTGTCTAAACCAGATGGCACGAATAAACCCACTTACAAAACTACTGCTGCTTTTAATAGGGCCAGGGATAGTGTAAATAATTTAAGTAACAACTTGCAAAATTTCCGAGATTTTGGAGGTCAGGTAAGCCTTGAATTAACGTCGTATGACTGGCAGTCTGATCGCTATAATTTTCAATTGCCAAATGGGGAGTCTGGTGCATTTCGTTACGATTTTCTCACTAATAAATTAATTAAGGCCCCCTACAGTGGTGTTAAGATTGATGCTATAACATCAAATTCTATTGTAGGAGCGGGGTTTGTAATTACGGATGAAACAGGAGTAATCTATACATTCAACCTTCAGGCTCTCAATACTTATGCCCAAACCTGGGATCTAACCAGTATTGTGAGCGCGGATAAAGCAGATACAATTCGTTTCGTCTATAAAAATGTAGCTAACGCTTATACAACTCAGTCGTTTGTCTCATCAGTAGATGAGGGGGGCTATCCCACGCCAAATGGCAACAGTACATTTTTCGTAGCATCGTATCAATTCAGCAATTTCATTTCGAGCACCAATAATTCAACTGAAAGGCTGTTGGACAGCATTATTTCTTCCAACAGTGTTGTGAAGTTCACTGTGGCGGGAGACAGACAGGATATGGGAGTAAGTGCCTGCCCTTACCGCATTACTAATTTAACTGTTTATGACCGCTGGTCTGGTCAACAACTCAAGTCATTCACTTTTAATCAATCGTATTCCGGCGGCGTTCAGGGTGGTTACGCAAACAATAAGAGGTTGATGCTGAATGGAGTGTCTGTCGGTGGGAGTGATTCGAAGGCTGTCGAAAATTACAATTTTTCTTATAACCAACTGGAATTGCCGTTCCGTCCGGAAGAGGCGACCCCTGACCAGATACCTTATAGATTTAATGTAGATTATTGGGGTTATTACAACGGTAGTCAAAGCAATTCTCTGCTTCCCTCCAGATTTGTTCCTATGGACGTTAGCTGTCAATGCCTTGGACCTGATGCTACAATCCCTGGTTTTGTAGTTGGCAACAGGGATCCCGATCACAATTATGCTAGCGCGTGCATGCTTAATCAAATAAATTATCCAACTGGAGGAAAGACTGTTTTCGATTTTGAACCAAATTTTGCCTACGGATACAGCATAGCGGGGGTTAACTCTTATGGAAATGTTGGGGGCTTTCGAATCAGGCAAATAAGTAACTATACTAGTGATAATACTTTAGCAAGCTATAAGACCTATGAATATGACACTGGAATTACGAGGGTAATAGACCAGGATTTATACGGCTATACTCGCAGAGTATTTCAGGCTAATTCAGTGATACCTGGTGGCAGACTACTTATAACATCATCTCCAATGTTACCTTTAACAGCAGATAATGGACCGCCGGTTTTCTATAGCAAAGTCATCGAATACAACGGTGATCCCGGTGGAAGTGTTGGCAAAACAGTATATAACTATAATGTTCCGCCTCCATTATTTCATGCGCCGTTTGTTCCACCCTTTCCAGATACAGAAGGTGTTTTTAATAATGGCGATGGGTTTGTTTACTGCGATCCTTTAGAATTAGATTTAGGCAATTACATCCCACGTTTATCAAGCAAGATCGATTACAAAAATGTAAATGGAAAATTTATTCCCGTGAGTGAAACGGTAAATACCTATTCATCTTTCCTGTCTGATCAATATTACACCGGAATGCATGTTGCCCAACTTACGGATTATCCAGATGGTGATATACTGGATGACTATCATTGGTGCTTGTTGCCAGGTGACCCCGCTAGATCTCTGTTGACGGTTGGCGAGGACGGCTGTTTTGATAACACCTATCAATACCCGTATTATTTGTATTCAATAGACATGCATGCAACTCAACTCGTAATCCTTCCAACGCAAACCTCGAACTACCTCTTTTCGCCTGACGGCACACAAAGCATTGTAAGTACGACCAATTACGTGTATGGAAGCATTGCCAAATACACCTATGGTGCTCGAGCTCACACATCACCCACAGATCAAACTCTTGTAAACAGCACCGGGGATTTAACAGAGACACGGACTAAGTACCCATTCGATTTTTCCTCTTCGGTTGTTGGTGGATCAAGCAATGTCTATGATCAAATGGTCAGTCAGAATATTATTGCTCCAGTTGTTCAGGATAGTATTTTGATGAACAACATTTTTCTCGAGTCGAAGACTACCAATTATCAGCAATGGAACGGCGCCAGTTTTCTCCCCCAGTCTATTCAATCGTTGCAGGCCGGAATGACCGCACAAGACACACGCATTGTCTTTAAAAATTACGACAGCCATGGCAACATTATTGAGCTTCAAAAAGCGAACGACGTAGTTCATGTTTACTTGTGGGGTTACAGTGGAACCCATCCAGTAGTGGAAGTGGTTGGCTCAGATTATGCCACTGTTTCTGGGTTTGTCAACTTGAGTATGTTGAATAATGCGGGTAAATACACAGACGATCAGATACGCACTGAGCTCAATAAAATACGAACGGGGCTCGCTGCACTTGGAAAACCTGTACTGGTTACCACCTACACCTACCAGCCTCTTGTGGGAATCACAAGCCAGACCGATTCTAATGGCCAAATAACCTACTATCAGTATGATACTTTTAACCGACTCTCTTATATAATGGACTCGAACTTGAATATCGTTAAAAGATACAGCTACAATTATCAAATGAAATAGTACTGCCTACATTATTAATTAGACATCTCATGATAAAATATTTTGTATACTGTTTGAGAATTAGTTTAGCAAGTATCGCTTTACTATTTGCAGCAGTGGTGACTTCAAAAGCTCAGTCTATTGATCGGGTCTATGGAAGTGACTGTGTCGGCAATCAAAATGAATTTGAATTTGACTGCTCCAATTGCACTTTTGTACAATGGCAAATAAGTGGAAGTTATACTGTTGACAATGATTCGGGTGATGGAATAATTGACATGCATTGGAATAGCCCGGGAGCCAATTCAATTAAAGCCATATATTCCGTTCCAGGATTAAGTTACAACCTTAATGTGGAGTATGATGTCACAGTTACGAGCCCGTTGACGCCAGCGGTGAGTTTACATATAACTTCCACACTTCCATCTCCGCTTTGTAGCAGCTCGTATATCCAGTTTGCTGCCGCTCCGACTAATGGAGGCACTGCTCCAACCTATGACTGGTACATAAATGGTACCTTCATTAGCAGCAGTAGTTCCACCAATACTTTTGCTGCGTCCCATTGGTCAAACAACGATGCTGTTACTGTACAAATGGCTTCCAGCCTCAATTGCACAACATTGGCTTATGAAGGAGCAAGTGTCTCAAGTAGCCCTGTGACGATTGGTGTCTTTCAGCCTCCTGTTGGTACCTTGACTATTGCCAACCCCGGAACAATTTGTTCCCTTAATGGTACGAGCTCAAATCAAGTGCTGAATATGTTTGCCGATGCAACTGATAATAATAGCTCACCGATATATACAAACGTTCCAACTTATACTTGGCTGAGGAATGGTGTTATGGTTAATTCCAGTGAATATACCAGCACAATTCAGGGAAGCACCTATAACCCCAGTGCAAACCTTCAGGGTGGAGAGACAATTCAATGTACACTTTTGTCTAATGATGTTTGCGCTTCCACCACACCATTAAAATCCAACGTTATTACAATTTCGACAATTTCTGCGGCTACACCGGTAGTCTCAATTTCGGCAGATAAGTCTGCAATTTGTAGTGGGGATGCGGTTACATTCACTTTTTCATCTGCTTACACACCGACCGGGCCATTTATTATTAATGGAAGTACTTCGCTAAGCCCAGGCCAAGCCTTTGTTTTCAACAACTATGACGGTTCAAATGTTAATGCGTCGGTGACTGTTTCTGGCTCATGTCTGGCTACAACACTAGCACAAGGTACTTTCGCAGGCTCACAGATCGCTATCCATCCTCTTCCGGTTGCATCGCTTTCTCCTGTAGGACAACTTAAGATATGTTCAACATGTACACAGGTAATTTCAGCATCTGGCGATCAGGGCCCCAGCCAGTTTCAATGGTATAATGGCGGTGTTCCTATTCCAGCAGCCACTGCGTCTTCATACACCGCAGCGCTCGGTGGAACATACACTGCAGTAGCTACAACGACAGCATTTCCGTGCACGGGACATCCTTCAATTCCTCTTAACCTGGTAATTAATGTTGCCCCAATTGTTACAGTTAGTAATTCGTTTGCGTTGACTTTGCCAAATAATTCAATATCCATAACGGCGGCCGCCTCTGATCCAGATGGATCAATTCGTTCCGTTGCATGGGTACAGACCTCAGGATCAACAGTTACTTTATCCGGTGCAACGACAAACATATTGTCACTAAGTAATCTGGTAGCAGGGAGTTACGGGTTCAGATTTACCGCTACTGATGATTTTGGTGAGTCAGTAAGTGTTATTACAACTGTTACCGTAAGCTATCCGCCCAACAATTATAATTATATACAAGAGTCAACTGTCGAAATCTCTGGCGAGATGGTGCCTTCCAACCTAGTGGGTTTGCCAGTGGAACAACTGAATGTGCACACCACTTATTTTGACGGCCTCGGTCGCCCGATGCAGAGTGTTACTACCCAGGGATCTCCTTTAAAACATGATATGGTTCAACCTGTTATTTATGACCCTTACGGAAGAGAGAGTAAAAAATATTTGCCCTATTCCCCAAATGACAACAGCGGTTATTATAAGACTGATCCGGTGGGACAAGTGAGTGGAAACTATTCAGGCTCACCACAGCAAATTTTTTATCAAGGTACCACGAAGGTCGCAAGTGACTCGGCCTACGCAATGACCGCCTTCGAACCCAGTCCGTTAAATCGCGTGGCGAAGCAAGGTGCTCCGGGTATCAACTGGCAACCCGACGACAATCTTAATAGTACAACTGATCATACCGTTAAACACAGCTACGAAATTAACGGAGCAACCGATGTAATACTCTTCAAGTATGACCCCGTTACAGGATATGTTTCCACAGGGGCGGGTGCGCAACCAAGCTTTTATGGAGTCAATCAGTTGGTTGCCAATCGTAGTACTGATGAGCAGCAAAACGATGTGATTGAGTATGTCGACAAACTTGGCCGCACGGTTTGCAAAAAAGTGCAAAGCGGAACCGATGGCACTGTAAAACTTTATGCTAGCACTTACTACATCTATGATAACCTAAATAATCTGGTGGTCGTCCTTCCTCCGGAGGCAATTAACAGTGCCTTAAGTTCACTCACCACACAAAATTGATAACGATGAAGAATTTACTATTACTTTTTATACCGATTGTCTTTTCTGTTCAGGCAATTGCACAAAACATTTCCACAATGAATCTCAATTGGAGTTCGACGCTTACATATAATAACACGGCAAGTCCAAGTGAGATACAATTCGTTAATGAAAATACGCAGCTGATCACCTATTCGGGTGACAGTATACAATGGGTAGCACAAGACGGCTCGATGAAGTATCGATTGAAAATCAGTAAGGCAAATGGTACATGGAGTGATGTGTCACAACCCGGGTTAATGGTTTACGAAGTTGTCAACAACGATCTGCGGGGTGTGGTAAGGATTGAAAGGGCTGATGAAATAAAAGTACACTTGATATTTACTACGCTGAGTACACCGCTGATTTATACACTGACTATTGACTCGATCAAAACATTTTAAAGAACATGAAGACGATTTTCTATAGTGGCATTTTAGTGATTGTTTCAACGATGTCGTTGGTAAATGTAGCCAATGCCCAAGGCTCTGTGCCCGACCAGCAGGAGTTCACGGCGTTGAAAGCACTTTACGATAGTTTGGGTGGAAGCAGTTGGACAACAAAGACGAACTGGCCTGTTGCGGGCAGCTGGCCAAGTAGTGCTACAGCTGCGCAAATGAGTACATGGTATGGAATTACAGTTACCAATGGAGATGTGACAAGTGTTTCTTTCGCCACCAATAACCTGATAGGAAAAATTCCGTCAGCTGTTGGCGGACTCACCATGGTGAATACCCTGAGCATCACTGGCAACCCAGGAGTAGCTGGTCACATTCCTTCCGCTCTTGGGAGCATGACGGCATTAAAGACGATCTATATTTTTGGTTGCAGCCTTACAGGCACGATACCCGCCTCTCTGTTTAGTTTACCACAGTTGGGCGTATTGTGGTTGAACAGTAATAAACTTACTGGATCGATACCCAGGGCTATCGGCGACGCCACGGCACTAACGAACCTGAATTTGAGTACCAATCAATTGACTGGGCCACTGCCCAATGAGCTATCCAATTGCCATGGGCTGGCAACGTTGAATGTTAGCCTAAACCAACTTAGCACGTTGGAGCCACTAGGGGCGATGCCGGCTCTGAGTGCGTTCAGAATAAACAACAATAGCTTTACGGGAGCAATCCCCGTTTGGGTAGGGCAGATGCCTGCGATGCAGGACTTAAGCTTGGGTAATAACAAATTCTCGGGCAATCTCCCCAGTTCACTAAGTAGCCTACAGAGTCTTACCAATTTTTCGTTTGGCAATAACCAGATCACTGGCCCTCTGCCTGATGCTACTAATTTTAAGAACATGTTGACGTTTGATGTGAGCAATAATAAAATGTCCGGCACGATTCCGCTGACTTACACGAATTTAAGTAAGTGTACATCCTTTAATATCAATACAAACCAATTCACCGGTGTATTGCCCGATAATTTATTTGCTTCGTGGACAAAAGTAAACACTATTAATGTATTAGGTAATCATTTCTCAGGATCCTTCCCATCGTCGGTTGGGAGTTGTACCCTATTAGTAAGTCTATGCGGAACTACAAATTCATTTACCAGTCTCCCTGCTTCTATTTTAAGTCTGTCTGCATTGCGAGCATTGCAATTTGAAAACAATCAACTCACCGCCATTCCCAACTTGGCAAACCATCCTAACAAGGCAAACCTTTCAATTACGATCAGGACTAACCACCTTGATTTTTCACAACTGGAGCCATTGATTGGCAGTGGGCTGCCTGCATTCAGTTACTCGCCACAAACCATTAGCGATGTAACCAGCATTACGTACCAGGCGAATGATACACTGAAAATACCTGCACGACCTTTTGGCACTTCAAGTACAATCACCTGGCAAAAGCAACAGGCCAACGGCACTTGGGCGACCATCAACAGCAGCAACAACGACCCCTCGCAGAAAACCTTCCGCCAAAACAGCGCAGCGATTTCGAATGAAGGCACCTACCAGTGGATCATGACCAACACTATAGTAACTGGACTTAGTAGTCTTAGCAGCAGTCCGATTACAGTAGCAACGACTACTCAGGTAGCAATGAATAAATGGGCATTTCAATATCAGTATGACACCCGGAGAAGAGTGACGGCCAAGCGCGTGCCTGGAGCTGACTGGGTATATATGGTATATGACGCAAGGGATAGATTGGTACTTACCCAGGATGGAAATCAACGGCTAAGCAATCAGTGGATATTCACGAAATATGATGCGCTGAACCGGCCGGTAAGTACGGGCATTTATAGCCCGGGCAGTGCGATCAGTCAGGCAGCCATGCAGGCTAACGTCAACAGCTATTACAATTCCATTAGTACTAATGGAGGAAATTTGTATGAGACATACATAGGAACAGGTAATACACATGGCTATGACGACAAATCATTCCCTCCCGTGACAGATGCAAGCCAGTACCTCACAGTGACATATTATGACAACTATTCATTTTTGAACAATGATAATGAATACGCTTACGTTGCAATCGATGCACCTTCACAGTTAGTAGGCGGGGTCACTTACAATCAACCAACAGCAAACAACAGCACGGTGACAGGAAAAGTAACCGGCAGCAAGGTAAAAGTACTCGGTGCAGATTTGTACTGGCTGCAAAGCGTGAATTATTACGATGACAAGTACAGAGTGATACAAACCATTTCTGACCATCAACGAAACGGGCAACAGCGTACAACAAACATATATGACTTTGTTGGCAAAGTACTTGCAACAAAAACCTCTGACATGAAACGAGTTACTTGGACAGATATGGTGAATGTATCTGTGCTTGGCAATAAATTGGTTGCCAATGGAGGGGTGTGTTCTAACGCAGGGGCGGTTTCAGTGGAACAAATACCGTCACCCTCCGCACCGAGCACTTTGGGGAATGGCTGGGTAGAAGTAACCGTATCTGAGATTGACCCCAATTCGAAAAGAGAGATCGGACTTTCGAGTACCGATGCTAATGCAAGCTATACCTCGATCAACTATGGTTGGTTTATCCAAGGTAGTAGTGCCGCAGTATTTGAAAATGGTAGTCAAAGCACTAGCGTTACCATAGTTCAGGGTGATATACTCCGCGTGGAGCGAGTGGGTATTACGAGTACTAATTCTGTCGGCACTATTGTGTATAAGAAGAATGGAGTACTCGTGCGTACTTCGACAATTCCTTCGTCCACAATGTTAATGGCCGACAATTCATTTTGCGGCACCAATGGCACGTTGCTGAATGTGCGTACTTCGATAGCCACAGTTACTGAAACAATCACTAGAACATTTGATTACGATCATGTTGGACGTCTCGTGCATACTTGGCACAGCGTGAATGGAGCTGCAGCAATCTTGCTGGCAGCAAATGAGTACAATGAGATAGGGCAAATTGTAACCAAGAAACTGCACAGCACCAATAGCGGAAGTACATTCAAACAAAATGTAGACCAACGCTATAACATAAGAGGGTGGCTGACGAATATCAATAATTCTCAACTTGCCAGTGATGGAGGGACAACTAATGGTGATAACAATGACCTGTTTGGAATGGACTTGCTTTACGACCAGAGCGACACGGGAATGGGGAACACTAGCCTATACAATGGCAATATAAGTGCTGTCAAGTGGAGCAACAGTTTGGCACTTAGTTCTGCAAAGAGTAGCGGCTACAAGTATAGTTATGATGCCATGAACCGGATACTTGGAGCTAGCTATCTCACGAATAACTCAAGCACATGGACCAATCCGACAAACGCCTTCAGCGAAAGTGGTTACACTTATGACCTGAACGGAAACATTAAACACCTCAAACGCCTGGATGCAAATGGAAGCCTGCTCGATAGTTTGAACTACAGCTATGGGACTCAGGGCAACCAGTTACAAAGTGTTACCGACGATGGAGGTGATGCCCTCAATGGCTTTGTAGATGGTAACATAGGCAACACTGACTACAGCTACGACCCAGCAGGCAACATGATAGCCGACAAGAATAAGAATATTACCTCCATCACCTACAACTATTTGAACCTGCCACAGCAGGTGACTAAAGGAACCGGCGAGAATATAAAGTATACCTACGATGCAAGTGGAAGGAAACTAAAACAACAGGTGTACAGTGCTAGCAACGCACTGACCAAAACCACCGACTACGATGGAGAACTGATCTACCAAGGCACGGCACTGGGCGACACACTTAAATTCATTAACCATGAGGAAGGCAGAGTAGTAATGACAGGAGCAACACCTGAATATCAATATCATTTGAAGGATCATCTTGGAAATGTGAGAACCACGTTCACGACTCAAAGAACCGTGGACAACCCTATTGCAACCTTTGAGGTAGCTAATTACAATACAGAGCAAAGCCTGTTCTTGCGATATGATGACGCACGAGTAATTAACTCAACCTTGTTTGATCATACCTATTATCATCAAACCCCACCAGTAGCAGGCGCATTCAGTGAGCGACTCAGCGGCTCGGCAAACGAAAAGACAGGGATAGCCAGATCAATTAGTGTAATGCGGGGAGATACCATCAACCTGACCGTGTACGCCAAATACGTAGACCCGACAAACAGCAACAACACGGCAGCGCTCACACAATTCCTTGCACAGGTAGTGGCAGGGACGGCCAGCGCGGGGACAGTAATAGACGGAGCGAACTATTCAGTGAATGGTATCACACCATTTCCATACACCGGCTTAGCAGGCGAAGGCCGGAGCACTGGCACTGGGCCAAAGGCGTACTTGAATTATCTTGTCTTTGATCGTAATTTCGTATTCATGAACGGAGGCTATGTACAAGTAAGCACGTCAGCAAAAGAAGACGGTACCAATGTACCACATCAACAACTATCTGCACAAGTTGTAATCAACCAACCGGGATATGTTTACACCTACTTATCAAACGAAGCTGCCTCACCGATAGAAGTCTACTTCGATGACTTTACGGTGCAGCAGATAAAAAGCCCTGTTATCGCCACAAATGACTACTACCCCTTCGGAGCTGTGACACAATCTTATCAACGGGAAAATTCAGTGCCGAATAATTATTTGTACCAGCACAAAGAATACCAGAGCGATCTTGGGTTAAACTTATACGACTTCAATGCAAGACAATATGATCCGTGGGCTGTACTTACAACAACACATGACCCACATGCAGAGAAGTACTACAGTATGAGCCCTTACAGCTGGGCAGGCGGAAATCCCATGAAGTACCTCGATCCAACAGGTAAGGATATCATTATTTTGTACCAAGATGATAAGGGAAAGACTCAACAATACAATTATAAAAATGGTAGCACTTATAAAGGAAGCAATCAATTCATTAAGAATTTTTATTCAGCAGTTGGTCTGTTGAACAGTAAAGGCGCTGGCGGAATAATTAGTGCCCTAGAAAAGAATTCTCAAAAAGTATTTATTCAACAAAAATCTGGAATCTCAAATCAAAGTAAGAATACTATTAATTGGGATCCACACTTAGGGTTAGTGACTAAAAATGCTACGTTATCGCCGACTTCAGTTCTAAACCATGAGGCTGATCATGAACTTCAATATGTTACAAACCATGAGCAGTGGAAGAAAGATGCTACTACACCAGATAAGGATTATGATACTAAAGAAGAGAGAAGGGTGATAACTGGATCAGAACAAGACACTGCTAAGAAACTTGGAGAAGTAGATAAAGGTAAAGTAACAAGGACAGACCACAATGGAACGTTATACCCTACTTTAGGCCCAACTTCCACGCAAGGAAAAGATGAAATTACTGTAGAATCCAAAAAAGGAAATGATGAATAAAATATATTTTTTAGCCATACTCTTTTTATTTTCCCTTTGTTCTCAGAGGAGATCATCTTTGGAAATAAAAATTCAATCGGTTAATAAAGATTTGGAATCACCCATTCGGATCGGGTGTGGGGATTTTTCAAATATTTTTAAGGATGAGATCAAAGCAAGAACGATCAATGACAAAGAACAAATTGAAGTGTTCAATGAGGCTCTTAAAAAACTTGATAAGGATAGAGATAGCATGAATGTGGACGTCAGGGCAAAAATTTTTATAAGGGACAATGACCACGTTGATACGCTTTGTGCCAGCAGGTTCTTCATAATTTACAATGACATTACCTACAAGATGTCAAATGAATTAGCTAGTCAATTGTGGTCAGGATACCCTGAAGAATAGCTACGGCAGTTCCATGAGTTTTTTTATACCTCAACATTCCATTGATGGAACAAGTATCGAAATTTTAAAAATTGACATTGGATTGACAACGAGGCAAGGCTGATTTGGCTTGAGATTTTGGTTGACCCTAATCAGTTTTGGTCTGGAATATTTAGCAGTCTAATTAACAATAAAATCAATCAACAATATGGAGGACCTAAAGAACCTTCAAAGAATAGTGATCAGTAGTCTTTTGTTAATAATGCTTACAACCTGCGGGCATAAGAATGGCCACAGCAATTCCGTGTATATTGATATATACGGAAGATGCAAAGAGCAAATTACGGTTAAATTAGACGACGATATAATTTTTGATAAGAAGATGAAAGCTGAGAAGCTCTTGGAAGTAACACGGGGTCCACTCATCTTGAAAAAAGAGAAAGTTAAAATATATTATCGCATAGATGATAAAGACACCTCATTCACGTTTGTTCTAAAACAAAATAATTACTTAAGCATCGGATATTCGGAATTCAGGAAGGAATTCCAGTTTGGAATACGCGATTCTCTGCATTTTTTTAAATCAAGAATAGACTGATTAGCTAACAGCGATAGTCAATCAGGCCACTAACAAAAAATCTGCGTTTCTAGCTTAACTCCATGCGATTTCCAGAAATTAGTTTTTGGATTATTTCAACTTCCGACTTGTGGTGTTGTGATATTACCGATTAACTTTAGTTGGATAATATTTTCATCGACCCGACCTGAATGCGTAACATAATTACAGTATTTTTGATCACTTCATACTTAGCGGTCGACGCACAATTGCCCTTTCGGCTAAGCAAAGAACAATCTCTAGCTTCAAACTCAGAAGAATCAGTTTCATCAAGCGAGTACGAAATTCAAAACGATTCCTTGTTGTATAGTCATATAAATGGTTCAGTTCTTAGTGACATCGTACTGTTTAATCCCAAATTGTCACGGTTGTTGAATTTTAAGAATTGCACTTATTTTCTCCCTCTGAAATTGATTGTGACGCAGTGTTATTTTAAGGACTATTCCAATTTCAAGTTGACTACCGACTGCAATGGGTATAAGCCAAACTTGAATCTGCTAAATGGATTCGGTATCGTGAATTCAAGGTTCACCTCTGAGCTAGATATCTCATATCTTACGTGTAATGGTCCTTCACAATTGATTGGCAACCGAGCAGGAAATATCAACCTCTCTGGTGACAATTTTACATACCTCTCGATCGAAAGCTGTACCCTGGACCGTTGGATCAAATTGGTAAGAACTAATGCGAGTGAATTCAGATGTATAAGTAATAAATTTAATGAAGACTCCTTTCTAAGCCTCCGTAATTCAACGATTACTGAGGATCTTCAACTGGTGGGGAATTTAGTTCCGAAAGTCTTCTTTGATGATTGTCAGTTTTCGGGAACCTTAAGTGTAATATCCTGGACGACGCCGACTACGAAGATTGATCACACTGACATATTTATCTCTAACTCAACTATCAATAGCAATTGTAGCGTTGCAATAAGCGGTCCTAACTATTCCTCGAAACTGATTTTCGAGAGTTGTACATTTGGTCCCTCTGCCAGTCTTTTCAATCTTAAAGTTGACACGATTGTCTTTAAGAATTGCAACAATATTCCTCACCCGCTCTTCCTGACCTCTGATACATCAAAGACTGAAATACGCATCGAATTAATCAATTCCAATGTGAACAACATAAGATTTGATTACACAGACAGATTCAAATTGTTTTTTGACAAGAATGTATCAGAGGAAACAAAGAACAATACTTATCAAAGCCTGTTTGCTAAATACAAGGCGGAGGGTAAGCCTCAGAATTTGGAAAAAATTGACATTGAATATAAGAGATACTTATACAAGTCAAATTGGACTAGTTGGCCGATCTGGCTAATGGACTATTTGTGGTGGCGATACGGTTACTCCAAATGGCTGGTTATTGCCTGGTCATTCTTATTTATCGGCATTTTCTTCTTTTACAATTACAAAAATTGGGAGGGAATGAGAAAGATTTATGGTGTATTTGACAAGGAAGATTTGTCATTGCTAGGCGTTGGTCAAAACGCAATCCGACTAAGAAAAAAAATTATCTACGTCCTGCTCTTCACATCATTCATTTTCTTTTCCATTCGAGTCGATTTTGATAAGCTTAAATACGCTAATAACAAATACCTAATCCTTTTTTTTACTCAATATATAGTTGGATTAATTTGTCTGTTTTTCTTAGCAAACGCTATCTTCAAATTATGAATGCGGATTCGAAAGGTTGAGTGGTTAATGACTAATTCGCAGCCCAATAACTCACTTAAAAGAACTGGACCATCAGCATTTACTGCCGACCGAGTTAATCGTTGCCAATCCAATTCATTTTTTTAATTTCGATACTCGTTCCATTAATGGAACATCGAAGTATAAAAAACTCGTAGAACTGCCGGCTGAACTAGTTTAAAATCTTCACCAATGGTTCAAGTATCTACTTGTTGTGACCCCAGAAAAAATAAGTAAGGCTAAAGAACCCAAGAATAAGAGTGCAGCTATTAATCCGTAAATTCTTCTTGTTGACAATGAGGACTTGTTGTAACCATTTATAATTTCTAAGTAGCGTCCAGTCTTTACAAAATACCTTGATGTCAAAAAACCATTCGCCATCCCTAAGATTACTACTAATGCAAAATACACCTTGGCATTAATTGCGGGTAGCCCAAGGACCACAGTTAGCAGAAAATAAAGGGACACCGAGATGAAAAAAATTGTAGTGGACACCAGGAAACTCGCTCGTTCCATAACAGTACCATCACTCTTTGAAATCACATTTTTAATGAGCCCACTGGCACATATTTAATGGTCCCAACCACAAACCTGGTTGGGACAATTAACAATGTACATCCGCACTGTTATATATAGAGTGCGGCTTTTCTAAGTTTTTGATATTACCTGGGCTGTTTTTCACCCGATTGAGTCGTCAAGGTTGACAGACAATTAAAAATGTTCTTTTTCGCCCCTTTCCTTCAATTTTAAAAAATTAAAATGTGCCTGCTGTTTCGCAGAACGCAGCATTGTTTTTGAGTTTTTGACTGATTTCATCCCGAGTTTATAAAATCAGGATTTCCCGAAAATCCCGAATATCATCCCGAATAAACGGGATAGAATTGAGTTCATTATAGCTGTAAAACTACTTTGATACAGCTTTCAATATACTTGATTGCTAAGCGTAACCGTGCATGTTAGAATGCCACGAACGTGTTCCCACTTGTCAAAACTACTCCTGCGCGAATAACAAACGAAATGCTCTCTTGCAAACTGGGTAGTGGAAATTGCTACAGCAGTTCCAGGAAAATCTGCCCATTTTACAATTTGTCTTGTCTTTTTTTTGCCATCGACAAGCACAGTATCGATTTTTACTCTCTTAGGATTTTTTTCCTTGAATTCTCTAAACTCTTGTACTATTTGCAGTCGATCTTTGTCTTCCAAAATCGGTTCAAAGGCAACGAAAAAAGGTTTTGATACTGAGAATTTTAAGTTTGACAAATCGATTACCAGCCAGCCTTTTCTTATCGTTGACTCAACAATAATGTTTTCATTAACCAAATCATTTCCTGGCTGACCACCATGCAAACTATCAACCTCATAAAACCTGACCCTGTATTTAAAGGACGGCCAATTATTTTTAAAGATTTTTATCCGGGCGCTTTTAAGAAAGACCGGAAAAGCAAAATTAGAGTAAAATGATGGAAGCTCGTTTCGGATCAGAATGGCTTTTGAAGAACCAGCATATACTGTGTCCGTTGCATACACCCCTCCCTTCATTTCTTTATTTCCGAACTCGAAGCTCTTATTCTGCTCTTTCTTCCCAATTACATTGACTGAAGCCAAGACTTGCGGCCTCTCAACTAAATAAACAGTTTGATCCTTTTTTAGAAGGCTGACCGGGACATTCTTCTTATTGAATCCAAGTGATGAGAAATGAAGTTCCTCGTTTTGATAGTTTTCAGGAACCAAAAGCGTAAAGGTCCCATCTGCATTTGAAATTGTGCCTATTGAAGTATTTAATATTCCAATGTTAGCGTAAGCAATCGGTTGTCTGCTTGCATCATTCAAAACAACTCCCTTAACTAAATTTTGCGAAAATGAAGGAATGAGGGAGGTCAATAAAATAACAGGAACGAATCGGTAAGATCTCATAACAGGTATTTCTTATTTATTTGTATATCAAATGTAGTAAGTGATTTCTATTATATATACATTTGGTAAACAAATAATTAGAAATTACATATCCGACTGCATGCTGAGAAACAGATTTCTTCATATTCAGACCTGCCTACTAAACTTTCTTATGTTATCACTGACAACGAATGCTCAAGAGCGCTATCTTACCTTAAGAGGTGAAATTACAGATGCGAAAACGAGGGCTCCCCTTGGATACGCAAACATTGGGATCTTGGGGAAAGCAATTGGGACTACATCAAATAGTAGCGGGACGTTTGAATTCCATATCCCGATTTCGTATTCAAAAGATACTGTATCCGTTTCTTATATTGGGTATCGCACGTACAAAATTTGTCTAGCTGATTGGCAGTCGGAGAGAACGCTGGATGTTGCAATGCAAACAACGATTTATGAATTAAAAGAGGTGGTTATCCGGGATAAACCCTACACGGTCTGTTCATTACTTGATGACGTCCTAAAGAACTATGATACTAACTATGGTACAACCCCTTACGAGATGGAAGCCTTTTATCGTGAAGTCAGACAGACCGATAAAAAATTCAATTACCTTATAGAAGCAGCCGTTCACATTTACAAAGCCAGCTACAAAAAAGAAAATGTCATCCAACTTAAGCAAATCAGAAAAAGTAGTGGACCTAATGAGTATGGGCGGGAAAACCGTCTTGCTGGGCTCCTGAAGAATGATTATGTAAGTAACCCGTACATGGGTTTTTACAAAAGGTTTAAGAAAAAGAATGCTTACATCATAGAAGATACAACCATTATTGACAATCATCCAGTATATGTCGTATCGTTTGGAAGATTGCCTTCCTGGAAGCAGACATTCTATATTAACGCTGATGACTTTGCAATCATCAGGTATGATGTGGAAACATATTATGGCAAGGAGGGGAACCTTGCGATGGGGAAAGAGGAAAAGAATAAAGTTTTTCGCTACCGGTATCTAAAAGTCGTAAACAGTTTCAGCCTGAAAAATGGAAAATACTATCTCAATTATATCAAGATGAAAGTCGAACATGATTTATTCAACGAGCTTGAAAAGAAAATCGAAAAATATAATGTTTGGGAACGTGAAATCCTGATCAACAATGTCAATTCAACAAATGTTAAACCAATTGAACCTCAGTATATAATGAGGAACGAAAAACTTGAAGATCAATTAAGGGGATACGACGAACGGTTCTGGAAGAATTATAATATTCTTATCAGAACCCCTCTAGAAGAACAGATCGTGAAGGACCTTGAAAAAGAATCAACTCTTGATGAACAATTTGCGAAACAAAGGCGGCAGTGAAAAAGAAAAAATGAGTTTCCGATAATGGATTACATCAATACATCTAAATATTTATGAAAGGGACAAATCTCGGCGAATTTGAAGAGCTCGTTTTGCTTGCTGTCGGCATTTTGAATGATGAAGCCTATAGCATAGCAATAACCAAGGAGATCAATCGGATTACAAAAAGGAAAGTAATTTTTCCAGTGGTACATTCTGCATTGAACCGGTTAGAGGAAAAAGGGTTCGTGGAATCCAAATTAGGTGGAGCCACAAAAGAACGGGGTGGAAGAAGTAAACGATTATTCACCATCTCTGCAGGAGGTAAAAAAGCTTTGCTGCGCGTGAAGGCTCAGCGGGACGAGCTTTGGAGTTTAATTCCTAAAGTAGTTTTCAAAAACGCATGAAATCAAAAGAACATAGGCCACCAATTTGGGCCGACCGTTTTTTGGAATGGTATTGTGACCCGAGCCTCTTGGAGGATCTCCAGGGTGATCTCCATGAGCGATTTACGCACAGGATCAGAAATGGGAGTATAACTCGGGCCAAGCTGCTTTTCATCTGGGACGTCTTCATATTTCTAAGGCCTTATACATTTCGGGGAAACCGTAGAGTTTCTTTCTTTTTCATGTTTAGAAATTATTTTAAGTCAGCGTATCGCAGTCTTTCAAAAAATAAGCTTAATACGAGCTTAATCGTTGCCGGCCTTACCATCAGTATCTCCGGGTTCATTCTTATTTCTCTCTATGTAATAGACGAGTCAAAATTTGATAAGCACTATGACAAGGCTGATCGCATCTACCGGGTCACCACGAAGCTGCATTCGGAAACTGCGACAGAACTCACGGCCTGGTCCGATGCATATTTAGGACCGCACTTGAAGGAACTCTATCCTGAAGTAGAAGAATCGGTCGGTATCGTTAAGATGAGGGGGAAAACAATTGTCAGTCATGACGGGAAAAGTTTCCCTGAAGAATTACTTTACCGCGTTGAAAAATCATATTTCCGAATATTCTCTCATCTATGGATTAGCGGTGACCCAACTACAGCATTATCCAAGCCCCGATCTATTGTCCTGACGAAAAAGATGGCCAATAAGTATTTTGGCGATGAAAAACCAATAGGCCAATCAATTGACATTGGAGGAGATAATTACCTCGTAACCGGAATTATCAAAAACCCTCCGAGCCATTCGGATCTCATTTTTGATGGACTCCTGTCAACAGATAAGGAATACCTCGCTGAATCAACATTTTGGTGTACAACCTTCATATTATTCCGGCATGCAGCGGACGCGAACGGGTTTGAAAAGAAGCTAGACTTTGCTTGCAAAAAATACCTGGACCCTGAGTCTGCTGAAACAGGGACTACATTCTCCTACCAAATGGAATTACTCACAGACGTTCATTTTGGTGACGATAAATTATTTGATACACCGAAGGGAAACAGGAGTAGTGCTTACGTTTTTACTGTCATTGCTTTGTTCATTCTGTGCATTGCATGCGTAAACTACGTTAACCTCTCATTCGCCCAGTCCATTAAAAAAAATGTACAGTCCGGCATTCGAAAAATTTTAGGCGCTCAACCTTCGCAGATAAGAGCACAACAACTTACCGAATCATTATTGCTTACAGCAACCAGCCTCATATTCGCCATATGTCTTTCTGCTTTGCTTCTGCCGTTGATAAATCGAACCACCGGCAAAGAGATTGAGTTTCAGCAATTCTTCAGCCTCTCATTCCTCCCTATTGTACTATTTATTATGCTTGCGATAGGCTTCTTTGCAGGAAGTTTCCCAGCCATCTACACATCATCTTTGAATCCGTTAGATGCATTGAACGGAACTTATAGAATAGTTAGTAAAAAATGGTTGAGAAGTAGCTTGGTTGTTGTTCAATTTACTGCTTGCATCATCCTGATGATCTGCACAAAAATAGTATTTGACCAAGTTAACTTGTTAACCAAGAGTGATCCGGGTTTTAACAAAGAACAAATATTAGTGGTAGATATACCGAATGATCCTTCCCTTTTCCAGTTGATGCCAGATGTCAAGAATGAATTTTCTGAATTACCTTTTGTAAGGAAATCTTCATTGGCCGGTTATAACTCCGTACCAACAAGTGATATGGATATTGATACCTATGAGGTGGATACCAACAACGGAACTTTCAAGAAAGCATTCAATAATATTTCGGTAGATGAAGATTATATCGACTTGTTCAAAATTGGCTTAGTTGAAGGTAGAAATATCACCAAAGAAGATCTTGATAATGATCACAGCACCGTGATGGTGAACGAATCGCTGGTTAAAATGATGGGGTGGAAACACCCTTTTGACCAAACTCTTGGCGAAGGCACAAGGGAATATACTATTGTGGGAGTTGTCAAAGATTTTCACTTTAACTCATTTCATAGGTCCATCGAACCGCTTATTATCCACGGCAGTAACAGTTCTCCCGAAAAACTTATGGTTAAAGTGGATAAAATTGATTTCGAAAAAATCGGTATCATGGAGAAAATTTGGAAAAAATATTTGGATGATCAACCGTTCACTTTTGAGTTCATGGATACCTACTTTAACAATCAATACAAAAGTGAAAAAGCTATTCAAACCATACTCCTGTGGTTCTCGTGGCTTGCTATTGTGATCGCATGTCTTGGACTCTTTGGACTTGTAGCAATTTCAACATCCCAACGCACTAAAGAATTTGGCATCAGGAAAATTTTGGGCGCTGGACCTATTAGCATTAGCTCATTAATAGCTAAACAGTTTTTGATGCTCATCGGATTGGCAGCTGTTATTGCAGCGCCAATCTCTTGGTATGGCGCCGAAACGTGGTTAGCCAAATTTGCTTACAAGATTTCAATCAGGATGGAGCATTTTCTCCTGCCAATTCTTATAATACTAGCGATCGCATTCTTGTCTATGTGTTACCACATGTTTAAAGCAGTGCATGGTAACGCAATTCAATCGATCAAACACGAGTGAGCTTGGAGATTCCGCGACCCTTGACCAGGTTTTTTCGCACCCGAAAAATAATGTCAAGCCTATGATTGTTAACTCGTTAATGTGGTCAACTTAAGACGGAAAATACTGATCAACCCACAGCGGAATCTCCAATAAATTGAATATCGAACTTGTCATTTAAAATCGCGCCCATGAAGATCTATCCTTCACTGATATAGTAAATGAATTCTTCCCATTCATTTAGACTTGGATTTATAAGAAGAAAGTAGCGCCTTGAATTCCTTAAGGTTTTTGATGTTGTCTAAGTCATCGTCATAAGAAAGGTATTCCAATGTGTTATAGCCGTGTTCGAATGCTTCTTTGAGCCAGTACAATGATTCTTCGCTTTTGTTTTCAAGGGAAAATAAGCAAGCGAGTGCGTAATAAATTTCATAGTCTTTTGGGTTTTTGATGAGGAGAGTTTTTAAGTAGCTTTCTGACTTCTCCCACTCTCGCAATTGAATTAGATTATAGGCCTTCAACAGATAGTCCCTTGATTCTCCTTTTGCTAGGATGTCTAATGAATCTATCATTAAACTCTCGCGAAACTGTTTAATTGCCAGGTTCTGCGCCCCATTTGCTAGGTAGGCCCTGCCTAAGTCATGAAGGTAAGTTGAGTTTGCACTATCAAGTTTCGTCGCCTTTAAAAGTTCAGTAATTGCTAAATCATATTTTCTCGTCTTGTGATAGAGAATTCCAAGCCAGTAGTGACTCAAGGGGTTATTTGGATTCAACTTATTTAGCGTTGTATAAACGCCGATCGCATTATTGATTTCGGATTGTGTCCTATAAATCGCACCTAGTTGAAGGTATGCATCAGGGAATCCCAATTCCGCCGATTTCTTAAACCAGCTCACAGCTGCTGCCTTGTCTCCTTGCCTGTTATAAGCCAATCCTACATTATAACTGTAGCTGGCATTAAATGGCTCCAACCTAACTGCCGCCAAGAATTCGTTTAGCGCTTCATGAGGCATTCCCGTAGCAAAATAAAACCCACCCAATTTATTTCGAGATGAAGCAGAGTTAGGATTAAGCTCTACGGCTTTAATGAACAACTTCCTTGCTAATTCTATCGAATCAATTTGGTAATATATTTGTCCAATGAGCTCAAGTGTTGTGACGTTTTGCGGGTTAATTGAAAGAGCAACTTTGCTTTCAATTATTGCGTCGTGATATTTCTTCGCGCTTTGAAGCAATTTAGCTAGCAATAGATGACTTGACTCGTCTGATGGGTATTTCTCAACCGCTTTTTTGGAGATTTCCAATGATTTAAGAGTGTCGCCAATGTGCAAGTAAGAAGTAGCTAAGTTGAAGTGGTAATTACTATCGGACGAATCTGAACTATTGATAGCATGGAGGAATGCCATTTCTGATTCTTTGATCACTCCCATATATGAATAGGTGATACCAAGATATACATATCCATCAGCTTGTTGAGGCTCGAGTTCAATTGACCATTTTAGTTCGGTCAATGCACTATCATACCCGCCATTATTAAGGTAGATTTTTCCAAGTTCCAAATGAGGCAACGAAAACTTCGAATCTCCATTAATGGCTTGGCGCAAAGCCCTTTTTGCATCGCTATTCCGATCTAAGTTTTTATACACTATGCCCAAGTTATAGTACGCTAACGGGTTATGATTGTTTGATAGCAATTCCTGAAGATCAATTAATGCATCCCCGTATCTTCTTAGTTCGTTGTAATTCACTGCTCTGTTCAATAAAATGTCGCTCCGTGACGGATCCAATTCATGCGCTCGGTTGTAGTATTTTAATGCTTCAGACACACGACCTAGATTAGATAAGGAATATGCTAAGCCATAGTTAGCGTTGACAAACACCGAATCAAATTGAAGACTTTTGCGGAAATAATAACTGCTGCTATCAAAGTCTGCGGATCGTATAAAATTTTCCCCAATAAGGAAATAGTAATAAGGGCTTGTTGGATCTATTTTGAGAGCAAGTCGATAGTAGTTGTTTGCCTTTTGCCCTTTCTCGAGATTACCAAGTAAAATGTAGGGGACTGCATCACGTTTATTCAACTCAATCGCTTGATTAAAATAGTATGACGCCGACTTTCTATCCACCTCTTCATTTGAAAGGTTAGCTACTTCACCAAGAGAAACAAACGGATAACTCCAAGTAGGAGCAAGTTTTGCTGCTTTGGTTTAGTTTTCTTAATTTCGTTTTTGTGCCAGTGACAAGAGAGCTTCGAAATTCCAGCACGCAATAAACACGGGTGTACGTCGTCGAATCAAAGTGTACTCTTAGGGTTTGATCGAGCTTAGGGTTTGATTTTTTTCATTCTGATGTTAAAACCGTGATAAAAAATCACGAATCTTTTATCAATATCTTCTTAATAATAGAAACATATAATATATTTGACCCTCATCTTTTTAATGATTGATTCTATGAAAGGATACATTGGTGAATTTGAAGAACTCGTTTTGTTAACGATTGCCAGCCTGGGTGAAGAGGCATACGGGGTTTCTATTAAAGAGAATATTGAAAACAGAAGTGACCGCAGTATTAGTATTGGCGCACTGCATTCAACCATTACGCGATTGGAGGAGAAAGGACTGATAAAATCCTGGCTTGGAGACCCTACCCAGGAGAGAGGAGGGAGAAGAAAACGTTTCTTTGAGATCACACATCAAGGCAAAGTAAGTCTCCACCATGTTAAGAATTTGAGGGATGAACTTTGGAAACTTTCCAGAACGACACTTTCTCTCGCCAAATGAAAAAGCAAAATAGTAAACCGCCCGTTTTTGCGGAGAAGTTCTTCGAGTGGTATTGCGAAAACGCTGCTATTGAAGACCTGCATGGTGACCTGGACGAATTGTTTTATGCCAACCTTGAACGCATGAGTGTCACCAGGGCCAAGTTCAAATATTGCCAACAAATATTGTCACTTGTGTTTTCATACGCCATCGAAAAACGAAAACGGAGATCCGGTTATCGTCCGTATTCAACAAATCAAACTGTTATGATCGCAAATTATTTTAAAGTAGCCTGGCGCAACATACGCAAGCACAAAATGTATTCGTTCATCAATGCTTTCGGTTTGAGCATTGGCATTGCGTTTTGCATCTTGATTTATCTCTTCATTCGGGATGAGAAAAGCTTTGATCAGTTTCATTCGAACAAAAACCAGATCTATCGGATGGAAGCTAAACGATATGATAGAGAGCTGCAAGGCTCAGAGGTTCCTTACGAGCGCGATGCAGCGCTTCAATTTGGCCTCCGAAACGTCCTTAAAGATGAATTGCCTGAGGTAAAATATGCAACCCGTTTCAACAGTGGCAGAAAAGTAGTACTTAAGTACCGTGACAAAATTTTTTCTGAGAAGATTGCTTTTGTTGATCGTGATTTTTTCAAGATGTTTTCTTTTAAGCTGTTGTCTGGAAATGCAGAAAGACTTTTTGAAAATAATATTGACGTGGTGATCACGCCTGAGATTGCTGAAAAGTATTTCGGAAAAGAAGACGCGATTGGAAAGACCATTTCCATTGACGATGGAGGCGAAAGGCTTTTTACCATTGCAGGAATAATTGAGACACCTCCTGCCAATTCAAGTCTTGATTTTCAAATTTTAGTGTCAGAAGAGAGCATCCCCGGATACGAAAAACAGATGAGGGATTGGAGTGCATTTGGTACACATTGCTTTGTTCAACTTCTGGATAAGGCTGACTCTGCCCAATTCCGTGCCAGCCTCAATAAAGTTGCCCCAAAATACGTGGGTGATCTCGAACTTGTCTTCACTCCTCTCACAGAAATCCATTTAATGAAATCGGTTGGATGGCACAAAGTAAGCGATCCTCAATATGCTTATATTCTTGGAGGAATTGCTCTCTTGATCTTGGTGATAGCGTGTATCAACTATATCTCGTTGGCACTCACAACTTCTGCATCGCGAAGGAAAGAAGTGGGCGTTCGAAAAGTAACAGGTGCGGGTCGTAAACAACTAATGTATCAATTTAGCCTTGAGTCTTTGTTGTTGGCCTGTGTATCCATGTTTATCGGAATAATGCTTGTCATTCTCTTCCTTCCTTCATTCAATCAGTTTACCGGAAAAGGAATTGCAATAGCCTGGAAGGATTGGGCTGAGTTATTGAGCATTGGCCTTGCAATTACTTTTGTCGTTGGGCTTTTAGCAGGAAGTTATCCGTCCGTTTTTCTATCTCGCTTTCAACCTGCACTTGTTTTGAAGGGGCATTTTACTTCTCATCTTCAGGCAAGCTTTACTAAACCACTTGTTGTGCTGCAATTCTTTTTATCAGCAAGTCTTATCATTTGTTCTGTAATTATGTATCGTCAAATGAAGTTTGTGGCCACGAAAGACCTTGGGTACAATAAAGATCAGACGCTCGTCATCCAAACACAAACCGGATGGAGGGATAAGAGTGCCAACAAAATCGTGGAACGTTTCAGAACACGCGCACAGAGCGAGAGCGGAATCGTTTCTGTTGCTGGTACAGGCTCATCTTTCAATCAAGGGGTGGGTCGTTTTTCGTACAAAATCAAAGAGGAAGAAAAGGCGGCCTATGTTTATGCGGTTGATCCGAATTATATCTCCACGCTCGGTATTCAGCTTGCGCAAGGAAGAAATTTCGATGTGAATATATTCTCAGATTCGTCTGCTGTCATCGTAAACCAAGCGTTGGTTAAAGACCTGAAGTGGACTGATCCGTTGAACGAACATTTGAACTGGCGTGAAGACACCGTTGGCCTCGGCTCCAAGGTGATTGGAGTAGTGAAAGACTACCATTTCCTGTCGCTCGAGGAAAACATAGAACCTATGTTTCTCACGATGGACGAATTTTTTGGTTATCACACCAAAATATTAGTTCGTGTAGAGGCCGGAAATGTTCCGGCTTCCCTTGACAAAGTACACAGGATGTGGAAAGAACTTTTCCCTGACAAGCCTTTCAACTACACTTTTCTCGATCAGGATGTAGCGAAACAATATGAAAGCTATGAGCGATGGATGAGCATCACAGGCCTTGCAACTGGATTTGCAATTTTGATTTCTTGCATGGGCTTGTTCGGATTAGCGGGCATCAACTCAGTAAACCGAACAAAAGAAATAGGAATACGAAAAGTATTTGGCGCTGGGATGTCTTCCCTTTTTATTCTACTCAACAAACAATATATGTGGCTGTCGCTGATTGCTTTTGTGTTGGCCGTGCCATTGTCGTGGTACGTGATGAGCAAGTGGCTTGCTAGTTTTAAATTTTCGATCGCGATTAGCTGGGAATTATTTGCACTAAGTATATTGTCAGGATTGGTGATCGCACTGGTAACGGTAAGTTATCACGCATTTAAAACTGCGTTGGTAAATCCGGCAGAGACGTTGAAGTATGAGTAACCAATCTTCGAAATAGGAGATTCGTTTTTGGCATTACATCATTAGTATTATTTGATACTAATTGATACTCATTTAGTTTCGTTAAGTCCTGCATTAAACCGGTGTTGAAGTACAATCCCAATAAATATTCGTTTTGGATTGGGATCAATGATCTCAATTGTACGAATTAGTGCGAATTGGTGAAATTTGATGCCTCCATGTTAAAACGAAAATAAAAAGCCTCTTTTCAGAGGTCTTTCGCAATAGTTGTGATCCCGCTGCGTGTCTAACTTTATTTACTAAAGCTAACCAGAATTTACTCAAAAGTATTTTCTTGGTGTATCACAACATTGGACACAAATTTCGTGACTACTCCACCTTCAAACTTTTCACCGGATTCGTTGTGGCTGATTGAACCGCCTGAACCGAAATCGTGATCAGTGCAATAACCACGGCTGACGCTCCAGCTAAAGCAAATATCCACCACGATAACTCAATCTTGTAGGCAAATCCTTGGAGCCACTGGTACATGAAGTACCCCGCGATTGGTGCTGCGATTAAGAACGAGAGCAGAACCAACGCGAGGAATTCTTTCGAAAGTAAATTGACAATATTTGTTACAGTCGCGCCCAGTACTTTTCGGATACCTATTTCCTTAGTCCGTTGTTCGGCTGCAAACATTACAAGACCTAATAGACCCAGGCACGAGATGGCAATCCCAAGCACCGCAAAAATATTGGTGAGTTTGGTGATCACCTGTTCCGTGCGATAAAGTTTGTCGTACTCCTGATCCATAAATTGAAAAGCAAAAGGATAGTTGGGATTAATCTCTTTACAAACCGTTTCCATGCTTGCAAGTGCCTCCTTGGTTTTGCCAGGCTCAAAGCTCACGATAATTACACCAAAATATTCATACTCCTTTACATCGAGGATCAATGGTTTGATCGGTTCTCGCAGGGAGTTGGTGTGATAATCCTTAAGGATGCCGACGATGTGTCCTTTCTTGGCCCAGGCCGACACCCATTTTCCGATAGGATTTTTTATGCCCATTTGCTTTACCGCTTCTTCATTAACCATGAACGCATCGGCAGAATCGGTCGCGAACGATTTTGAAAAGTCGCGTCCTTCGGCCACTTTCAAATTCATGATTTTTATGAAATCAAATCCCACAGAGGCTGGTTTAAACCCGACTGACGCATCCTTCGGTTTACCCTCCCAATTGATCGCGTCGTCTCCGTTTAATGTATTTTTTAGCCCGTCATTTTCATCAACTACAAAACCCATGGCATGAGGAGCTTCCGTACTGCGATCAACCATCACAATTCCAGGCATTTTCATGGCACGTTCCTTAAACAAGGAATATTTCGGGTTAAGCTCGCCTTCAAGTTGGATCAGGATGCGATTGTCGCGGTCATACCCAAGGTTTGTATTTTGGACGAAGCTTGTTTGATTGGAAACGACAATAGTAGCAATGAGCAACACAATAGACAACGCAAATTGAAATACGACCAACCCCTTGCGAAACCAGATTGCAGAATTAGTGAAACGCAATGTTCCTTTTAGTATACGAGCAGGTTTGAGTGAGGAAAGATAAAGTGCGGGGTAACTTCCAGCAATCAATCCGGTAAACAATGCCATGCCGATCAATGCAGCCCAATAGGAGGGTACCGATATGGGGGAGGCGATTTGCTTGCTGGCAAGGGCATTGAAGAAAGGAAGGAAAATTTGAATCAGTGCAATGGAAACGAAAAGCGACAAAAAAGACAGAAGCAACGATTCGCCAAAGAATTGACTCACCAAGCTGAATCGCGACGAGCCGACTACTTTACGCACACCCACTTCTTTTGCCCGCTTGACGGATCGTGCAGTGGCCAGGTTCATGAAATTGATGCAGGCAATGATTAAAATAAAAACTGCGACTCCCGTAAAAATCCGAACGTAGATCATGCGCCCTTCTTGTGGTTTTCCATTTAAGAAAGTGGAATTCAAATATTTTTCCCCGTAAGATTTGAGGCCAACGCTAATTTTTTCAGGATCGTTTTTGTCAAGCCTCGACTGCAGAAAATGATTCAGTTTAATTTCCACTTGGACGATATCGGCGTTCTCCTCCAACTCAAGTGTGGTGAGGATGATCGGTGAGGCCTGTTCCAATTGCTTGATATGCGAATCCCAGTTGATAAGAAAATCAAATGTCAGCGAGCTATGCGAAGTGATGTTTTCAAAGACAGCATTTACGACAAAATCGAACTTATTTTCGTAGCGAATACTTTTACCGATGGCCTCCTTGGGCGAGCCAAAAAAGAATATTGCCATTTTCCGTGAGATGGAAATGCTGCTTATATCGTGCAGGGCGGCGTTGGCATCTCCAGCAATGATTGGATAACTGAACATCGTAAAGAAGTCTTTTCCTGCCCGCGAACCGTCAAACTTTTGAATTTTTTCGCCTACCTGAAAAGTTTCCGAATGTCCCCACGGCAGTTCATAACCAGTGGCATACCAATTTATTTTCTTGATTTCAGGGACAGCCTGTTTGAAGTCGTCAAGGTTGACCCCAGTGATTTCGCCCTTTTTTTTTGCGTTGAGATTTTGGTAGATCAGCACAGATGGGGTACTATAGACTCCTGTGGTTTGCCCATTCCTGGCCACTGTTTGATAGATATTGTACAGTTGACTTCCGTTGGCATGAAAATTATCAACAGATTTCTCATCACCTACCCACAGAAAAATAAACAAGCAACAGGTCATTCCAAGGGCAAGCCCAACAATGTTGATTGCAGAGAATGTCTTTTGTCGAACCACATTGCGAAAGGCAACAGTGGCGTAATGCGTGAACATGCTCATAGTTGAAGATTTAGTTGATAGATATTTCTTTCTTCTTATTGCAAATGGTTTTATAAATCCAATTACATTTCTGATATATTCAAGCTTGGCTCTTGCAATGCCAACTTGTTTCACTTTAAAATCAAATTCTTCTTCCAGATCCCCTTGTACTTCTTCCACCAAATGTGGTGCGCAATACCAGCGGAGCAAGCGCGTGGCCCAGCGAGGTGGAGATGGATTGGAGTTGGTTGGGTTCATGCTAAATCATTCGCTCCGTAAACTGTTTATTGGGTTTGCCATCGCTGCTTTGATTGCCTGAAAACTTACTGTAACGATGGTAATCGCCAGCGCACCCATTCCCGACAAGGCGAAAACCCACCAGGAGATTTCGGTATGATATTGATAAGTCTTCAACCAATTGGTTAAGAAATAATAGGAGATAGGGACGGCAATAAAGCAAGAGAGTAAAACCAACACCACAAAATCTTTCGACAACATCCGCCAGAGGGTTGCCACAGAGGCTCCGAGGACTTTTCGGATACCGATTTCCTTTGTCTTTTGTTCGGCAATGAATGATGATAACCCAAACAAACCAAGACATGAAATAAATATTGCAAGTATTGCAAACAATGAAGCTAACCTCCCTAATCGTTGCTCTGCCTTGAACTTATTTCCATATTCTTCATCGACAAAACTATAAACAAACGGAGCTGATGGCACGAGTTTGTTTTGTATCGATTCTATTTTTGATAATGCCTCTTTTGTACTTATCGAATGATTTAGCTTGATCAGCATTTGCCACAAATTACTTGCATCTTTTTCTAACCAATAGAAACCAGGTTGCACCGATTCATATGGGCTGGTTGCAATCACGTCATCTACCACCCCAATGATTAGCCGGTGTTGATTGTTGTTCGATTCCTGCGTAATAAATTCTCCAATTGGATTTTCTAGGCCCATGTATTTTGCAGCCGACTTATTAATAATCACTACGTCTGCGTCTGTACCAAATTCCCTTGAAAAATCCCGGCCTTGTAGCACTTTCCATTGGATCGTTTTGCCGTAATCTTCGTTGGTCCACGTAACAGTAAAGCTGGATTCTGCCTCCGGATTTTTACCTTTCCATGTAAACCCTCCCCAGTTATCCCATATCGCTGTGACAGGGCTGCTGGAAAACCCAACATTGCTCGCCAAACCGCTAGCCAATAGTTCATTCTGAATTACCAGTTTGCTCTTGTTGAAATCGGGGTCCTTTATCGGGATTCGGATCAGTCCTTTGCGGTCATATCCGATGGGCCGATTTTGTGCGTATTGAATTTGCTGATAAACAATAATTGTTCCGATCATTAAAACCACAGAAACACTGACTTGCGTAATGACCAAGATCCTACGCGGCAGTGCAGCAAACCTTCCCAAAGGAGATGACCCTTTCAGGACTTTCACCGGCTGGAACGATGAAAGATAAAAAGCCGGGTAGAGCCCTGACAAAAATGACGTTATTGTTAAGAAGGCAAAGCACAATAACCAAAAATAAATATTATCGAAAGGTAATTGGATGCTTTTGTCCGCCAATTCGTTGAAGGGTGAAAGTGACATTGAAACCAATACAAGCGCAATGACCAATGCAAGGAAAACCACCAGAAAAGATTCACTCAAAAACTGATTGACTAACTGCAATTTCACAGAGCCAATCGCCTTTCTGATGCCGACTTCTTTGGCTCTTTTTTCGCTTCGCGCAGTACTTAGGTTCATGAAGTTGATGCATGCCAGCAACAAGACAAACAATCCGACTATCGCAAACAACCAAACATAAGTTACCCGCCCGGCAATAGGATAACCATCCTTAAATTCTGAATACAAGTACCAATCCTTCATCGGATGCAACCAAACATTGGTTTTATATTTCTTTGCACCTTCCTTAAAACCATCCGGAGAATCCTTCAAATACAAATCCCGCATGGCCTCGCTCGCCCGTTCAACGCTGACATTGTCCTTAGTTTGTACATAAATCCAGTGTGAAGTTTGGCCCCAATTATTTTCATTGGCTTTGATGCCTTCGTTGTTGGCTCTCAGGTTCTCAAAATTTGCAAAAAACTGAATGTTGCCGAAGACAGAATTTTTGGCAATGTCAGCATACACGCCCCTGACCACTGCATCAATTTTGCTGTCCAATTTTACGGTTTGGTTGATAGGGTCCTTTTCCCCAAAGATTGCTTTTGCCGTTGATTCGGAAATAATGATGGCTTGTTGATCGCTGAGGCTTTCCTTGCTCCCCCTCAGCATGTTCAATGAAAACATGTCGGTCATCCCGTTTTCGATAAATTGACCAACCTTGATAAAACTACTTTCGCCAACCCTAAGTGTATAATCAGAGTATGACCGAACCAACACTATATGCTTAAACAAATGCCCATATTTTTCAGTCAAGACTTTAGCCATCGGCTGCGGCAGCCATTCCGTGCTGATTGTTTTTTGTTCCAACGGCTCGGTGAAACGTCTGTAAACCTGTGCGATATTTCTGTAATTGGTATGGCTATGATTGTAGCTTACTTCATCATAAACCCACAATCCAATGAGCATAACCACAGCCATACCAACGGCCAACCCGCCAATATTGATCAGGCTATACATTTTATTTCTGCTTAAATTCCTCCACCCGATTTTGAAATAACTTTTGAACATGGCGTTGTTGTTTATGGTTGACTTCCTTCTCTTTATCGCAAACGGTTTTATAAATCCGATAACATTTCTGACGTAGTCGAGTCGCGCTTTTGTTAGGCCGACTTGTTTTATTTTAAAATCAAATTCTTCTTCTAGGTCACCCTGTACTTCTTCAATCAATTGTGGAGCACAATACCATTGTAGTAGTTTCGTGGCCCAGCGTGGTGGAGATGGTTTAGGAATGAAAGGTTTCATCCTCCAACAATTTTCATCGATGACGGCAACAAGTTCCAAAGGTGGGCACGCACGGTTTTCATCTCGGCCAATGTATTCTGGCCAAACGCAGTGATGGTGAATATCCGTTTGCGCCTGCCGCCCCTTTGTGGGGTTGGGTCTCCCATTTTCGAATTGATCATGCCTTTATCCTCAAGACGGTGAAGGGCGGCATGAACCTGATTGAGTCGTACACTGCGATTGGTTTGATCCGTGATTTCGTGGGTAATTTTTACGCCATATGCATCGCTTTCGAGCATGGCCACAACAAGCAAAACGAGCTCTTCAAACTCGCCCAGGTAAACTCGTTTCATTTGGGCTTCTATTAAATCCATCTTTGCTGACCAAATATCCGGCCAAGATGAAAACGAAGATTTTGAAAGAATTTGGAAGAATTCTGGTTTCGAGCTGCTGTGCAAACGTTCGAGTTCGTAACAGAAGTGTTCAATACTGGGAACTCGCTTATTTGCGTCTCGAACGTTGAGCCAGTTGCAAATCATCAAATCCGTCTAAATGCCACCTACGAAAAATTAAATTGGTCAAATTAGTAACCTTGCAATCTTTATAAGGTTGCCAACTTTTATCATGAAGAAGATTCCCTATTTGCTTTTAACACTTTTAATGGTGCAGCCTTGCCTTTCTAAAAGTCAAGTCATCGACACGTTAGTCAGTATCGGCAAAAATTCACTGCACTTTGTAATTATGCCAGGTAAAGGAGCACCAATATTATTTGAGGCCGGATATTTGGTCAGCAA
>JABDGP010000016.1:48760-49871 GCA_013285945.1 Bacteroidota bacterium
ATACAGCCTATTGCCGAAGTGACCGGAGCGACTATTATAACTTACGACCGCCCGGGTTTGGGTAAGAGTACGGTTGATAGTACACGCTTAGGGTTAGAAAATGATATTTTGAAACTTGAAACAGGGCTAACCAAACTGGGGTATCAAAAAGTTATTATGCTTGTATCGCATTCCCTAGGTGGTTTTTACAACACGCTGTATGTTTCACGCCATCCGAAGGAAGTTAAGGCTCTCGTTTTTATTGATGTCAACCTTCCGTGCTTTTTTTCGGAAGCTCAATTGAGTAAGATTAATGCCTCAGTGAACTTTCGAAATATGGTTGAAATTGTGAAAATGAACCCGGTGCCACCTCGGATTCCTGTTGTTGATATAGTCGCAGAGCGTACCCTCTTCGAAGGATCGCCAGATGCCGACCGATGGAGGGCATGTCATGCAGAATTTGTTTCTACTTCACCAAATAGGAAGGGTATTATCGCTTATGAGGCGGGGCATTACATTTTTTTTTCTAATAGGCAGCTCGTAATAAATGCTATAGTCACTCAGTATGCAAATCACGTTATGACGAAGGAGAAAGCAGCAATATTAGAAAGAGGCTACGCTCAGGAATTTAATGCTTCTAATGAAGACCGGAGGAACTTGATAAAATATTGGCATTCGGAAGATGATATCAATGAGTGGGGTTATTCATTCCTTCAACATAATGAAAAAAGAACAAGCACTTGAAATATTTAGATTAAATGTGTTTTTACATCCGCAAAGCGCAAAAGTTTACGACAGTCTGGGTGAATGTTATTTGAAATCAGGAAACAGGGAATTGGCTATTCAGAATTATAAAAAGGCTTTAGAATTAAATCCCAATTATGAAAATTCGAAAAAAGCGTTGGAGCAAATCATGAAATAGACGATGAGGGCCACCTACGACCTTATCCGCTCGTTCGCCCAGGACAGAAAAGCGAAACGGATTTTCACGGCCTATGTGCGCTTGAGCAAATACGCTGGCACAAAGCCTCCCGAAATTTCGTAGGCATGTTCACGATATGCGAATCGAGGTGGTCAAAACAATCTGACTGGATCTGTCAGTGAAGCTTGACTGTTTGAACGCTTACGGTGA
>JABDGP010000017.1 GCA_013285945.1 Bacteroidota bacterium
GCCATACCACTCCATACAATAATTGCCTTAGCTTTTTTATGCCGCATCATGTCAACTGACACGAGGATATCAAATAAATTATTTATTGATGACACCCTAAAGAGTCTTTGGAAAATCATCAGTAAATAATAGTCAGTAATTTTTTCTGGAGGAATTAACTCCATGTCTCTTCGTCTTACCAAATGATTTATCCATCTATTTTTTATAGAAGCAAAGCCGGTATAGAGCCTAAGCAAACATTTCCTCTGCTAGCAAGAATGCACCAATCTTAGGCATACGCTCAATAATATCATTTTGTCAATAGCTGAATCACTTTATCAAATTCAATTTCAAAATTTCTTTCTTGCAAAAATGTTCTTCGCGCAGCTGCACTTGAGGCAGCGTAATTCTGAAAAATGCTCGACAGCACCTCCTTAAGATTGTTGTAATCCGATGAGACAAAGTATGCCCACAAATAATGTCCAAATAAATCCCTAAAATCCTCTCTTTCAGTGAATATAACAGGTAAGCCTAAAGATATGTATTCAAAAATCTTATTAGAGGCTGTTCCAATTGTCCGGACCATAATATTGTCCTCAGAATACAACGCCAGTCCAACGTGATGCTCTCTCGTTACTAAAGGCAATTCATTGTATGGAATTCTTCCAAGTGAAATAACTTTATTCGGAGACAAATAACAGTTCTTAATTTCCTTAATTTTTGCCTCGCATACATCATTTGCAGGTCCAGCAATCGATAGCATAAGAGGAAAAGGTAGCTTAATTTTATAAAAAACAGAAAGAAGGGTTTCAAAATTTACCGGTTTAAAAGCGCCTTGATGAATTAGCTTCAATTCAATTCCGTTAAAGACTTGATTTATGTACCAACTTCCATAAATAAATCGAGAGGGGTAATTCGGTACAATAAGAATTTTGATGTGTCCGGATGCTCTTGGAAAAAATTGTAATCTTGAGTCAGTTGGTAATGAAAAAATATCGACTTTCTGCATTTGCCTAATTTCGAACCGTCTCAAAAACCGCCGGAATGTGTACTTTCTGAGTTCGCTTTCATGGGTAACGTCGTGATTATGATACCATAGTTTGGTTTTAATTGGTATTGAACAAAAATACGACAAGGCCAAGGGGATTCCATCGTATAAAAGCAAAACATCCGGCTTTTCATTCTTTAGAATTTTGCACAAAAGAAACGCAAATCGGACGTACCCAGATACTTTTTTATAAATTGATAATTTTTCGGTGGTAGATGTATTAACTTGAGGATTGCACGAGACAATTTGAACATTACTTGGAAATTCCCATTTCGACCTACCATAATTTCTCTCCAAAACAATAATTTTATCAAATATATTACTGAGGTGATAAATCGCATTTAGAGAAGGCGGGTAGCCATCTACATGCGAATAAATAGCAACTAAAATAATCCTCATTTGACACTTTACTTTTTTGTCTCATCAATCCCATTACCTAAGACTCCGCTCACTCTATTCATATTTAGTAAGGTTAGTCAACAATTAAGAATCTAAAAATTCTTAAAGAAATCAAAATTCGGTTCAAAGTTCTCCTTCTTTCTTAAGATCAAAAGCCCGGAAGAATTCTTAGTCTGATATTTCCAGTGGTACCATGAAAATATCAATGAAGGACTTCTTAATAATCTCCACAAGAAAAATTTAACCGTCTTTACTAAAGGTTCTGACTCAATTTCCATAAGGTCTTCAGCTATTTCATACTTTCTGTGCGTAAGAATGAAATTTATAACTTTTTGCTTTGCTCTGCCATAAACGTCATGAAAAGCAATGTACCCCCCTGGCCTTAACATCTTATCAATCAAAAAAAAATCAGTAAAGGTATAATCAAAAGTATGCCACCCATCAACAAATGCGCAATCAACAACAATATTATCCTTCAATAAGTTTGGTATTTCTAAATGCGAGGGGCCATTTAAAACTTTTAAATATTTGTATAGCCCAGCTGCTTTGACTGATACTATTGCAGTATTTCTGTAAAATGTTAATTGATTCGGGTCGACAGCATAGTGGATAGACTCACTCATTGTTTTCTTATCATTGTGGGCCTGACAAAAAACCAAGGCCGAAATTCCGAAAGCTAGTCCCACCTCAATCGACACTGCCGGCTGAGCCGCTATAACCATCTTATAAAGCATGTATGCTTCGGGCCTTGATATAGCGTCATCTATTTTTCTTTCTTTTCCATCTTCATCGAAGGCTATTTTGTTTTTAAGGATGGCTTCAGTCACCTCATTCAACTTACTTATTTGATTCATAGGTTATTAAATAATTTGTTTTTCTATCAACGTTACAATCTTGCTCAAGTTTTTCTGATATGTGTTATCCAGTGCATACTGGGTTCTGAACTGAGAATTGGCATAAGAATTATACTCAGAAAGGAGCGTTACAACTTTTTGAAAAATTATAATTATAAAATCGTTTCTGTCCTTCGGAGCCATCTCAATCAATTTTGAGTCTTTATACATGGATAAATAGGACGAGACAATCGTTTTTCCACTACTTAGGTACTCTAACACCTTGTGGGAATTATCACCATGATAATTTATGTAGTCTGGTCTATAACATAACAATAGTATATCCATTTCGTCATAAGCTTTAGCCAAGCTCGCTGCTGAAAGCATCCCATGTAGCCTAACATTTGCTGTACTTTTAAGAAATTGTAACCATTTACATTCCTGTTCATTTGAACGATTCGCATTTAGCGATCCAAAAAAATGAAACTCGACTTTCGGATTCCGCAAAATTAAATCCTGTAGGGTTGCGATATCAAGGTACCGAATGAACAAATTACCAGAACAACCTACTCGAATCTTATCCCCCTTTATCCATTGTTGTGTCCGATTCAATGCATGAGTTGAAAACTCCTCAGCTAAACCATGACCAATTAAAAAGCACCTTCCATCAGTGTATTTTCTCTGTACATTCTGAGATACCGTTAGGATCAAATTTGCTCCTCGATCCAGATTATTGCCTAGAATAATGTCATCATCTACAGGAAAAAAAATTTTAAATCGAGCTCTGATAAAATCCATAGAATCAAATTGCTGATAACAACCAAAATCAATACATACATCAGCCTGATCACAAAGCTTCACCAAGAATTTTATCAAATAATATCGCACTATTTTTTTATAAAGGCTGGGAAACCTAAAGCGCAACCAATTAGGGCATAAAATAGTATAACTAACAATCTTCAAACGTTTATTATTCTCTTCATCGGAACAAGAATATGAAAAATGTTCACCATGCTCAGGTGGCCCAACGTAATAGACATAATTACCCTTCGCAAGTTCTCTCGCATAATGATGTTTTGAAATAAAAAGATAATTCCAAGGTTGAGGAGAAAGAATGAGCACTACTTTCTGGTCAAAAAAATCCATACTAAAAATTGCTTTTAATGCGCACCCAAGTTTGTCTAAAAGGTTTTAAAACCGGATACCTATCCCAAAAATTATTCTTATAGTATCTATAGTCGGTGTGCTCGTTGCGTGGCGCCTCAATATAGGCTTTGAACTGTTCGTCTGTAAATCCCAACTTCTTCAACACGAATGGGTAATCGACATCATATTGAGCCTTCTCATAAATTGGCTGTTTCATTATCTTGAGCGCCTCCTCTTTCGTTATTTGTCCTGAGAAAATTAAATTCGATAAATGAGCCTTTCTCTTGTCAACATTAAATTTAGCAGGCAGAATATAGCCCTGGTAAAATCGTGTGAATACAGATTCGTAATGCTTACCCCCGTAGTCTCTCCAGCCAAGTTCTGAAGAAATTATTTTTACTACATCTTTCTTATTATAGTCAACATAATTCAATAGCGAATGAAACCGCTGACCTTTAACGCGATTATAAAAATACAGCTGTTGAGGCTTTAAAACAGGAAAGTTTTTTAACGGAAGTTTTCCAAATTTCTTATGAATACTGATAAGATTGAGTCCGTCATTCTTATTGAATATCCAATAAGACGGTAATACCGATTCGGTAACAATGTTTGTTCCAATGATAACATCCTTTACATTGAATTTATCTGCCAATCGTCTTGTGGCCACCATCGCCGCGTGATCTGTTATGGCTTCAATATCCACAACGGATGCTTGAAAATAAGCCAATTGAACATCTCTAAATTCGTCCCAGTCTACAACATGGGTATATAAATCGAACTCCAGTGTTTTAGACAAGCGTTCAATATTATCAACTGCCAACTCAGAATTCCACCCATTGTCAAAATGGAATAACAAAACCCGAAGTCCAAGTTTCTTCGCGAGAAATGCCAGGTAGGTACTATCCACACCTCCACTAACGCCCAATATTGTGTCGTACTGATTACCTCTCCCCCTTAATTTCATCTTCTGAACTAACTGATTAATCTTGTCCTGACCTTCCTGACCTGTCAGAACCGATTTCTTGGCCTTTTGATATTGCCAGTAGTAGTTACTTATTCCTTTATCATCAAAGGTAATGAGTGGGTCAGATACATTATCCATTAAACTCAAAGAACACTGCTGATAAGTCATATCGTTAAATAAAAAATCCCTCTGTCCACAATCCATTTAAGTACCAATTGTTCACGTCAAGAATAGATTTATTTTCATAACTACTATTCAAATTCTTGAGGACAAATTTCATGTTAATGTCGCCTCTCTCTGTTGCGCCTAGAGCCTTAAAAACTTCAAATATTGCAGCGTTTAAGTTATTTCCGGAATTACCCCAATAAATTATTTCATTGATACCTGATATCATGAATTGTCGGACAAGCAAAAGCAACACCGGTAAAATATCTTTCTTTTCAACACAGGTCAATTCCGAAATCGAAACCACTCCATCACGTTTTGAATAAATGCAGTGCCCGATCAACGTATTATCGTCAGAGCAAATTCCCAGGTAATCATATTTCAGGTTTGGATTATTGACTATACGCCAGGAAAGGTATTCAGGGTCTAACTGTAAGCATATTATTTCAGGGTGTTTCGCTATAATACTGTCATACATAAACTTAATCTTCTTCCAATCCAACTCCGATGTTGTTGTGAAATTCTCCCTTCCATTCGCCTGTATCAAAATTTTATACCTTGTCCGGAAGCTTTTGCTTTTTAATAACAGGTATTTTAATAACGCCTTTAGCGACGAGCTCGACTTATGTCGAATGTCGCGGAATGAACCGCCACTCAATCTCAATGAAGATGTGATCATACAATCAAAAGTCTCGAACTTTAGATTCTTCCGCCAGACCTTTTCCGCGGGAGTAAAGCCCCATATCATATTTGCCCCGCTCATTTTTGCCTGATCTATCGCAAAATTATATAGTTTCTCGAACAAACCTTTTCCACGGTATTCAGAATCTAAGAAACTCGATTCACTTTTAGCAGTCTGGCTTGATTTGTTATTCAATCGCAGGTTAATAGGAAGCATCGACTGCGTTGCCACAATTTTGCTTCCATCCAACAGGTATGTAAATACCGTCTGATCGGGCAGACGTTCGAACTCCCATGTCCACACAACTTCGTTAACTGAATGCCCAAGAACTGTGTCCAGATATTTTATCAGGAAACTCCTGGGATCACCAGGTACATATCTCTTAAAGACGAGATCCATTGAATATTATTTTTGAAAGCCTAGTGTATCAACCATTTTTTCCGCCAAACCTTCCTGTCGCCACCAACTCGCCAGTTCAGCATTTGTAGCAAACCATGGATCTTTTCTTGAAAGGTATTCTGTTATACTCTTAAATAGCTTGCCCATTTCGCCTGTAAAATTATTATTATGCCAGAGAATTGTAAAGACCCCATGACAGTTTTCTACTTCGTCAATCAGACGGGTGATCAACTTATAGGATTCTTTAGCGTCCAGTTTCAAATAGTAAAACAATGTTGCATCCATTACAACAAGTGGTATTTCAAGTATATCAATGAATTTGCCCTCTGCTTTTTCAAAAGGAAGAAATGGATAGCACAAGCCGTTTCTAAATCCACAACAATCCGGGTATCCGAATGTAGCGTCATATAAAAAATCATTTTGCAGCAAATATCTCCAGGTGTAGGGCATGTTAAATTTAAGAAAGTGATTTCTGTAGCCAACTACTTTGGAGGTACAAAATGACTGAAGGTTTGTTAGCTCAGATTTAATTTTGTCAGCATCATTAAAAGCCAAATGACCACCATGCAATCCAATCTCAAAACCATTTTTTTCTAAAAGGCTTAATGACTCTTTAATTTCGAACAAGTTATAGTTATAGTCTTTTTCATGGCTGTTCAATGAGAGGAAAAAGAAAGTGGACTTCGCATTATGCTCTGAAAGAAAATTCACAACCTTTTCCACACTCCATTTGGAATTAAATCCATTAAACAAAATCTCTTTAAAATTTCCCTCTAGTTTATTCTGTTTAAAAGGTGATTTAATTAGAGATCTTAATCGGTAGGTAATCGAATTATTGAACTTCAAAAAGTCTATATCATGAGAAATCAACGCCGCAAATTTTTTATTGTGCGGATAATGCGGTTTGAATCCCTGCTCTAATAAAGCCCGGGACAATACCGGGTTTAATATACTTGGGTTAGAAGAAAAGGCACGAGTAACCCGTCCATGTACATCCCTAAATCCCGAATGATAATCGTAAAACGAAGAATATAAATCGGCGATTTCTTCTTTTCTTAGTTCCATCTTAACGTTTGTGACTAAATTTTTTCATACAGATCCGCTTTCAATCGGTCTTGTGACGGGTAGCTTATCAATACGGCTTTATGATGTCCGTGATAGACAAAGACACTACCTGCAGCCACTGCCGATGCCCCTGCGCGAACTGCATTAACAAAATCCTTTGCTTCAGACGCACCGCCGCATGCCACAATGGGTATGGATACCGATTCTGAAATCTTAGTTATCAAATCAAGATCATACCCTGTATAGGTGCCATCTCTTTCAATGGAATGCAGTATTAACTCCCCTGCTCCACTGTCTTCCATTTTTTTTGCCATATCAATCGGCGACATTCCCGTATTCTCCTTTCCGCTAAGGCCATAAACTTTGGGCTTGCCAAATAGATTATTTCTGTAATCAATTGAAACCACAATACTTTGTGAGCCAACCAACCTGGATCCCTCTCCCACAAGAGAGGGATTTGAATATGCAGCTGTACCGATAATCACCTTTTCGAATCCCGAAAAAATTATCCTTTTTATCTCTTCTACACTGGAAACGCCTCCGCCATAACCCATCGGCATGAAGGCCTCACCTGCGATTATCTCTATCTTTTTGAAATCTGGCTTACTTTTACTTCGGCAAACCCCGATATCCAATAACAAAAGCTCATCAACTTCCTTTTCATTAAAGATTTTCACGGCGTTAATCGGATCACCAAGGTAATTTGCATTGGCAAACTTAACGGTTTTATAAAGTCCGTTATTCTGCATAAGCAAAACCGGAATGACACGTATCCTCCTCATCACTTTAACTTATTAAAGAAACTAGTTCTGCCGGGCACAGTAGATAATCCGAATCTTCTATCCTGGTATTTATTCCGATTTCCGGCAAAATTGTAAAGCCATCGAACTCTTCGTTACTCTTTCTTATTCGTAGTAATTTATACTCTAATGATTTCATCAGGTTTTCAATTTCATTTTGCCTTAGCATGCGCTCTTTATTCTCGACAGAATAGACCGGAAGTATCTCAATTAGAATAAATGGTCGCTGATCAGCCACCACTTCTTTTATTCCTTTCAGAACCATGGATTCAGCTCCTTCAACATCAATTTTGATAATGGATATAGCCTGATTTTCTAGCAGAGGTCTAATTCCATCGCCGCCAAAGCATGGAACAAACTCCCTTCTAAAAATTGTTTGAGGCCTGAAATCTTTCACAATAGAAGCAGAGCTATCGCTGTTTCCATCGGAATAAAAATACAACGTTGCAATTTGATCGCTATCTGATATTCCAACAGGCACGAGATCAGTATTACTAAAACGATTTGACCGGATCAATTCCCTTGTGTAAAAAATACAAACGGGGTTAGGATCAAAGCCCAGGTAGGCAATCTCACGATTGATCAGTTTAAGTTTGATGAGCGTTTGCCCGACATTGACACCTACATCAATAAAAGTTCCTTTTTTTATTTTCAATAGTTTGTAGATCACTTCACTCATCCATAATTCAGTTAAGCTCAAATTTTCTTTGCCCAATGATTTTATAATTGGAATAACAACCGTCTTACCCTTATCTGAATGTGATATTTGAAAATTGAAATAATCCAATAGGCGCAATTTAGACAGCACCCTCACTAGAAGTTTTTGCATGTTGGCTACGTTAATAGTTATTAACAAAGTTGCTCAAGATCTGAAGTCCAAATCGATGGCTCTTTTCAGGATGGAATTGGACGCCGATAATATTATCGTGCTCAAAGCCTGCGACAAAATTATATCCGTAATTACAGTGAGTCAGTTCATTCTCTGCGCTATTACAGACCAAGTGGTAACTGTGAACAAAATAAAAACGGGGTGTTTCCGAAAATCCCCCAAACAATCTTGAACTTGCCTTATAAGTTACATCAGACCAGCCCATGTGCGGAATTTTCATCCCTTTCTCAAGCATTGGTTTTGTAAATGCTACAGTTTTTCCGTCGATCCAACTAAGGCCTGGTTCATTACCTTCGTCACTTCCCTTTGTAAAAAGCTGAGCACCAAGGCAGATACCTAAAATTGTGATTTTGTCATCTAGTACCCTTTTATTCAAGACCTCTTGCAGGCCCGATTGTTTCAAGTTCCTCATCCCATAATCAAAGTGACCTACCCCCGGCAAAATTAATTTGTCAGCACTGGCAATATCCTCCGCTTTATCAGAAATCACTGCCTCACCGCCAACCTTCCGAATCATATTGGCTATAGACTGCAAGTTGCCGGTTTTATAGTCAACGATGGTTATCAAAATGCAGAGTTTTTAAATTATTGGTAATGCAAAAATAGAACAATGAACGTCACACATTTATATTACTCAAAACCTTTTTGAACCTTACAAAAACGATCAACCCCAAAGCGGTTGTTGCTATAGATACCACTACCTTAATATACAGAGAAGCATCTTTAAGAATGTAAACAAGAACCAGTGTTGCAATAATAGCTACAATCCATACCGTAGGGAAATAATCTGCATTTTCCATTTGCCGATAGGTTTTCAGAAAAAAGCCGGAGAACCCAATATATAATAAGCCTACAAAGCTGGTAATCGCTGCCACCTGAAAACCATAAATGGGGATAAAAATAAAATTGAGAATGATATTAATCACCCCGGCAATAAATGAAATTCTCCACATGACTTGAGTTTGTTCATAGTATGCGAGCTTATTTACGACAGCCCAGTACAAAGGGCGATAGTTATATCCCATTACCACAATTATGGCCAGGTAATAACCACTTTGCAAATCCGGATTCTTAATCAGTAATCCAAACAATTCTTTAAGCCACAGACAAACAAGAAAGCTGCCTATAAGAAAGCATGCCTGCAATGCAAAAGTAATAGAGCGTACATCTCCTTCCCTCTTCAAAGAATAAAGTTGAGTGTAAATAGGCCCAACAGCCATGCCAATGGCACCGCCGACGAAATCGAAATAGTTACCGAAAGTATAGGCAATGTTGTAAATGCCGATTTGACTAATCCGTATTCCGAGCACGTTCATCACTAGGCGGTCTGATGTATTCAGTAAATAAGATGCATAGCTATGCGGCACCATCGGCAATGCAACTTTAAGTTGATGCCGAATGAATTTCATCCTCACCTTAAAAATTGGAGCCAGTTTGTATTTAAAGTATAAAGGAAAAAAATAGAAAAGGAATGAAACAAACGTACCCAGGAAAGTTGAGATAAACCATCCCATATATCCCATTTTGAAATAAGATATTGTAATTAGGTTCAGCGCTATGCTCAGGGTTCCAACAATGGCAGAAGTCATAGCCATATACAAATGGCGCTGAACAAATTGATAATACCGACCTCCGAACATGATTGTGGTATCAAAAAAAAGCGACGAAATTGCGCTAAGCAGTATTATTATCCACATGTTGATCTGCGCCTCATGTGGAATAATAAAGTAAAGCAACACCGACTGCATTAATGCATAAGGAAATGACCATAACGATAAGTAACCATGAAGCTGACGCCAGCTGGTTTGCCACCGCGTAGGATACTTATAAAATAGATTTGATAGGTTGACTGCTATGCCCAAGTCTTTGATTCCGCCAAGCAATCCAGTGTAGGCAATTACAACGCCGTAAACTCCATAATCAACTGCAGTAAGGTCTTTTGTAATAATTGGCAAGACAAAAAAGCTGGCAATCCTGGGAAGTTGAGGGCCGAGTGCGTAGATCAAAGTATGGCTGACTAGCTTCTTAATCATTTTCTTTTAACAATAGCCTCACTAAGAAACCGCTTGCAATTGCCTAAATAATCCGGAGCGTACAGACGATTACCCCAATAGGTCATTTCTTTAATCTGGTCCGTGTAAAAATTAGAATTGGCAAGCAAATCTCTTAATACTTCAGAAAGCAAATCGATATTATTTATAGGAATGATTCTTATGATTGCCTCTAGCCCCATTTCAGAAAAAAATTCATGTACTCCTCTGGGTGCGGAAGGTGTGCCAATAGTGAAAGTTGGTCTGAATAAACTCACAGACTCTAATAATACGGCCGAATCAAACCCAATAACAACGTGTGCCTCAGAAATGATTTGATAAATATCAACATCACACTCTACAACTTCGATAAACCCCGGGTATTCACTGGCAAATCGCCTGTATGAAATAATATTAGAATTTGGTTCTAAGGGATGAAGCTTTAAAATAAGTTTAAACTCCAAGGATTCTTCCTTCAATCGGTTCAACAACATCAATATTTCTGGAAAGACAGTATACTGAGTTGGAATTAAAACATTCTTCTTTCTAAATGAGATTTGTTTCTTATATCCGTTTGTTTTGTTTCTATTAAAAAACATTCTTGCGCTTCCCAGAGTAATAATTTTGTTATCATTCCAAAACCCATTTGCTCTAAGAATATCTTTGTGCAATGATCCAAAAACCCCAAGATAGGTTGGAAGCGAAAAGCTATTTTGAGAATCATTCAACTTGGCTGAAAAAGTATATTGTGGGTGATGTTGATCAATTATCCCATGCTGCAAATCAATTGACTTGACTCCAAGGGAATTAGCAGCGCCTAACAGTCCGCATCCAGTCTGTTCGGAACAAAACAATATTGAAGGTCGCGTGATCTTAAGTAAAACTATTGCAACCCAATACTCCAAAAAGAAGGAGTTTATAATTCTAATTACATCAGAATTTGAAAAATTAAATTCACGTTGTTCGCTTTTAAAATGAGCCTTTAATATTTGCTCAAGGCGGAGAGCCTGAGCAAATATTAGTTTCCTTTTGGTAATTAACAGAAACCTGAAGATGAAGTGAAGAGGATATAATCTATCCAGTTTTAAATCGATTTCGATTGGTGATGGTTTTCTGAAATCTCCTCCCAAAGACTTTTCCATATACAAGTAATCTTCCACAAGGCCTTCAGTTATAAATGCGTCAGTTAAGAAATTATAATATGCTCCTTTCTCATCTCTCGAAAGTTTGTCACCAGAGTTGGTATAAAAAACGGCTAAATTTCCTTTGAAAATTCTCTTTCTGAAGAGTGACAAAAAAGAAAATACTAATAATAGAAAATCATAAATTTTTACTATTTGTAAATGAATCCTTTTTCTTAAAGAGTCACTCTTTTGAACCCTCGCTTTAGAGTTCTCATCAGGCTTGACAAATTGCATGAATAGGGGAAATTTCACAATTTGCCAAACGTTATGGTTAGAGATTCTTATATCTAGAATGTCGGATTTATAATTTGATTCAAATTTATGAAATGACCTACCCAAAAAATCTCTATTTGTCATCATTAAAGACTAAGGAGTCTATTTGTAGTTACTCATTTTCCTGTAAACCGATTCGATCATTTTCATCTGCTCATGAATATTTAAGAAGTTTGAGTATTCTGCATTAATAAATGCTTTTGTTTGTAAGTAAAGTCCCGGCTTAAATTGTGTATCTAAGCTTTCATCAAACTCAACAAAATTGACCACTGTTGATCCAATATCTTGTACTTGCAATTTTTCCATAGGCTTAAAAATGAAGCGATGCTTTTTGGTAAGTACCTCTAAAACCCAGCGACCAGGAGCCTCCCAATTAGCATTATAAGAAAACAACGCTCCTTTATCACTTACACCAGCTCCTGCAAACACTGATGAAGCCGGATGCCAATCTAAACCACCTTTATGATATGCCGAGATTTCAGTCGGGCTACCACCGAGATAAAATGCTGTATCGATTACATGAGACGAATTGCCTAAAAACCAATTGTTATGCTCAGTTATCGTTTTTTTTAAATTTTTAATAGAATGTGACCATTCTGTAAATTCAAACTGAAATGAACTAACTCCACCATCATTTTCTATTAATTCTTTAGCTTTAATAACAGACGCATAAAATCTTCGATTATAAGCTAGAAAAACCAATGCTCCCTTTTCACTTGTTAATTTTGCCAGGAATTGAATTTCACTGGCATACCCTACTCCAGGCTTTTCCAGTAGAATACTACTAACACCATAATTCAACAAAAGAATTGCAACTTCAGACAATGATTCAACCCCTACCGAAACAATAGCACATTTCGGGATTGCAGGTTCTGTCTGCAAGTATTTTTCTACTCCGCCTTCGATAGCTTGAACATTCGTTAATTTAAAAAAATCTTTACAACTCTTGACACTTCGTCCGATTACTGTGTAGGAGCAACTCAAAGTATCCAAGACCTTAGCATACTCAACTGCCATCAAGCCTGAGCCTATTAGCCAGATGTTCTCTTTGTTGGCCATATGTGAACATTATGTTATTGGAAATTTCTCTTTATAGGTCTTACTTAGTGCCAACCATTGAAACAGCAATTCATGAACCTTCAATGTATCATGAAGTAGCGGAAGGTTATTTTCACCTTTTTCAATAATTCCACTAATCCATTCTTTAGTTAAATCGCCTAAAAAGGGTGACTCAATTTTCCCAATGTCAGCCCGAAGGTAGTCACCTGCGTAGCGATTGATTGGCAATGTGCTTTCAGCTTTACGCAAAATATTAATCCGCTCCCCCTCAAGTTCATTTATCCTAATTCGCCCGTGTGTTCCTATAATCTCCCATCCACCAAAAACCGTGCTAGTGGCAGATAATGAAAAAAGTGACCTTCCAATAAAATTATTAGAATCATCATAAAATTTAAAGCAAGCCCAACCACCGAAATCCGCAAACTGTTCTCCCCTGCCGCTAGGAATCAATTCAGAATCTATTTCCCCCGCAGCTACTTCGGCTCTAGAAGCACCAAATAGAAAAAACAAAATATCTAAATAGTGAATTCCGTTTGCGCCTATGCCTAAAGTACCACCTTGGTAATTTATTGAATTGATTATTTTGAATTGTGGTAGTGTTGTCAAATCACTTTTCAGTCTTTTTATAAAGGGATACATTCTCATATTCAGATTAACTGAAACGTTGACATTTTCATTTGACAAAAAATCTATGATATTTTTAACTTCCTCTAGGCTCTGTCCAAGTGGTTTTTCAATAAGGATTTGAGACGGGCTAAAATTTAGAACTAGTCTACAAGTTGCAATCCGACTGTCGGCAGTAGAGGCAATTATTACAAAATCAAAATGTCCTTTTACTTCATCAGTTTTGCAAAATATTAACTTATTATAGTTCGCATCAGAAGAAAGTTGTTGCTTAGCATTATACAGAGAAGGGTCATTGATATCGCAAATGCATATCTTGAATATCTCTCGAACCTGAAGTGCACCAATACAATGCCGAATACCCATTCTACCAGCTCCAATTATCAGAAGAGTCATAAAAAAAATTTATTGATCTTGTTTAATATCATCAGCACCATCGTTATTTACGGTGTGCCTTAATTTCCAAGTCCCATTTTGATTAGCCCACAAATGCGGAGAGCGAAATTTGTCGGCCAGTTCGTGAAAATGTGCTGGCTTCATTTCGATATACTCCATAATTTCATTAAAATAGGTATCTGGAAATTCCCCGTCGAATTTTTTTACTAACGTCTGGCCTTCATTGCGCGTGAGGTGCTGATTGCGTATTTCCTGAGAAGCATCGTATGTAGCTCGTCCAATGCCAAATTTGATGAACGTGGTATAGTAATGCAAATCGTCAATCTTGTCGTCTATACTATTGTACTTGCTGTAGGTTCCCTGAGTACGAAATGGCCGGGCCTTAAAACCTGTATTCTCCACTGCGTAATAATAAACCTCTTGGGGAGTCCATCTCAAATAGTACCCTAAATAGTGTACCTGAATTTTTGCCTTCTCAACCTCATCAGCCGGAGCTGGCAAGAACGCCATCAAATCTGAGAGAGGAACGTTGTATTTTTCTCTAAGTTCTTTAATGGAAACGCCTCCAAGGTACAATTCATCAATATGACTAAACGTGTGAAATGACTTATCTCGAAGTGACGATGAATTGTCAGCAATCGGATTTCCATATTCGGCCTCGTTTTCGCCATAAAATATCAAAGGAATATCAAAGCGGGCGGCGATTTTAGGAGCCAGATTTTTTTGTCCAAGTATAAAGGTTTGAAAGGGGTGAAAAATATTTTCGATGGAAAGTTTGGTCAATAGCTTCATAACTTTGCCATTCCTGTAAAAGCTAATGTTATCAAATCCCGAGTCAAGCCAATTTTGCCAATTCTTGCGGCCGTAATCAGTATACAGAATTGGCGGCCATGTGACCGTCAGGGGGTTCATACCATATTTATATTTCAAAACATGAGCCTGAAATGCGCTATCTTTTCCACCGCTGCCTGGAACAAGGCAATCGTAATGACCATCGTTGCGTCTGTATTTATCAAGCAGTTGAAGCAGTTCACCCTCTCTTTTTTTCCAATCAATTTTTTCTTTGATCTCAGCGGTTCTGCATGCATCACAAACGCCTTCGGCATCAATATTAAGAGTAACTTTTTTACTGTTGATAGTATGCTTAAACTCAACAGTAGATGCAGGTCGTTGGTTCGACATTACGCATTTACTGCAAAACTTTACTTCACGGGGCAGCCCGTATTTCACTTCAAGTTCGTTTTTAGTTTGATCAATCATAGCCGCTACAGTCTCTTTATATTAAGTTGTTCATCATTGCCCAGTCTTTATAAATTTTAACCCCGACCTCTGTGCTTTTTTCAGGATGGAATTGGGTTGCAAAGATATTATCTTTAAAAACACCAGAGCAATAAACATTATCGCCATACTTTGTTGTAGTCAGAGTAACTCTGTTATCTAATGGAATCGCATAGTAGGAATGCACAAAGTACATATATGAATTGGCAGGAATGCTCTTCAACGGAGTAGCTTGCCAGGGTATCCCTGCAGTAGAAATTGTATTCCAACCTATTTGGGGCACCTTAACCGGTTCATTATCAGATGTTTTCAATTTTCTAATCTCTCCATGAATCATATCCAGACCGGGTGTATCGCCAAACTCTTCGCTCTTTGTAAATAGTAGTTGCATCCCCAGACACACACCCATCAATGGCTTTCCAGAAGTCACAAAATCATGAAGTGGCGAAATAAGGTCCATGCTTTCCAAGTTGGACATAGCATCTGCAAATGAACCGACTCCGGGAAGAATGATAGCATCTGCATCTTCGAGGGCTTTCTTATTCCTGGTTATTTCCACACTTAAGCCAATTGCCTCACAGGCCAACTGAACACTAAACAAGTTGCCCAAATCGTAGTCAATAATAACTACACTTCTTTTTTTCATATTAATGTCTGCATTCGTAAAAATGAGAAAGGAGATATTGCTTTATTTCAACAATACCAGTAGGTGCAATCTTTTGAAACGTGCGATTGCTCTTAAGGAACTCTATATTACCTTCTGTGCGATGGTGCATTGTATGTGCATTTTTCTTTATAAAGTCATAGTGGAGAATTGAGGCGACAGCGATCGCATCAGCTTTCCCGGTTTTCAAAACTGCGTCAATATCTTTCAACTTCCCTGGGCCTCCATGCGCTATCACAGGAATCGAAACATTTTCAGAAATCAACCTAGTTAACTCAATGTCATATCCAGTTCCTGTACCTTCATTATCAACACTCGTTATAACCAATTCCCCTGCACCCAGTTCCTCTACTTTTTTAGCCCACGCCAAAACTTCAATCCCAGTATGCTCTCTTCCGTTATCGATGTACGCCAGATAACTTCCGTTAGCCTGTCTGATAGCTTCGATTGCCACTACAACAGTGGAGCTTCCAAATTTACGAGAAGCTTCTTTAATGATGGCCGGGTTTCTTACCGCCGCAGTATTTAACGAAACCTTATCTGCGCCTGCACGCAGAACGGACCTAATATCTGATATAGTTCTTATGCCGCCACCAACAGTTAACGGAATAAATGTTCGTTTTGCAGTCTTGGATATTATTTCGTGAAGGCTATTGCGCTCATACAAACTGGCAACTACGTCCATGTACATCAGTTCATCTGCGCCTTGTTCATAATAATATTGAGCGAAGTCTTCGGGCCTGCCAAGTACTCTAAGTCCTTCCAGGTGTATACCCTTTACCAGGTTTGGCCCTTTTATATCTAACCGGGGGATCACCCTTACATTTGCCATAGCGCAAAATACATTAGTACTCTATTCGGGTTTCCAGTAACCTTTTGAAATTAAAAACTCGCAATATGCAAAATCGAGAGGGGTATCTATATCAATTGATTTAATCTCATCCATTTCAAACTTAAGAACGCTCGAAAACTCTTTGATCGACCGATCCATTAAGGACTTGACATTGATTACATAAATCGCTCCGTTCGCCTGATAAACTTTCGGTGCAGCCTGTCGTGTATCGAATTGGCCACTCTTTGCCTTTACCAACACTCCTCTTTCTTCTTCAAACAATAAATAGTATGGATTTGCTTTCGTTTCAAATACAGACATTACCATGTCGATTTCACTATGATAAAGCGTCAACGCATTTTTTATATCAGGTGTAGTGCGAAAAGGGCTTGTCGGCTGAAGTAACACAATAGCATCGTATACTTTCCTTTGCTCCTCATAAAAGTTAAGAGCATGATGTAAAACCACGTCCATAGAAGAATCATCTGATGCTAATTCTACCGGTCGCAGGAATGGAACACTTATCCCTGTCTCTTCGGCCACGCTCTTAATCGCAGGGTCATCTGTGGAAATGCAGATGTTGCTGGCGGAGGTCAATCTTAGAGCTGCTTCAATAGAATAGTGAATGAGCGGCTTTCCATTCAAAAGTTTCGTATTTTTTCCAGGTAAGCCTTTAGATCCGCCACGAGCAGGTATAATGTAGAGAACCTCCATCAGAATTTGATGTATTTTATATCTTCATTGGCTTTGGCGTAGTCTTCATGTTTTCCTACATCAAGCCAGTACCCCGTCATCGGATATGAAATTACCCGCTTACCGTTTTCAATAAGTTGCTCCATTAGATCTGTAGCATTAAAAAAACCATCGGGTATGTATTTAAGCGTTTCTCTTTTTATTAAATAAATACCAGCATTTGAATGATAGGTATACGTTGGCTTTTCGCGAAAACTGACGACATGACCGTTGGTGGTTTCCAAAACTGCGTAGGGCACGTTTACATTATATGGAACGGTGGCAACTGCGAGATCGGCATCCTCGGCAAGAAACTTACTATAAAATTTCTGATAGTCGAGATTGGTCAGTATATCAGAGTTAATAACCAAAAGATGATTGTGCATGAAATCAGAAATAGTTCGAGCTGCGCCAAGAGTACCAAGAGGCTTTTCTTCTTTCACGTATGTAATATTAATTCCTTTGCTTGAGCCGTCCTGAAAGTAACTCTCGATCTGTTCACCCAAGTAGCCGATGCACAGCCAAAAATTCTCTACTCCAAAATTAACAAGGCTATCTATAGAGTGCTCCAATATCGGTTTGCTTCCGACTCGTAAAAGGGGCTTGGGGGTTTTTTCTGTCAATGGTCTTAAGCGTCTTCCTTCGCCGCCAGCCATGATCACGACATCGAGAGGCAAAATCGTTCGGAGTATTGAAAGGTTAAGTAGTTTCAGGATTTTACCATCATCATCCAGTAAAGGCAAAAGCTTTATACCTAACTCCTTTAATGCCTCAACCTTTTCAAGCTCGTCTCCGCCCCTTTTTGCAAAGCGAAAGTTTGAAAACATAACCTTCTCAACGGGGTCGGACAATGTGAGGCTATTTAGCAGCCCTCTTCTTATGTCACCATCCGTTATTGTTCCAAGCAGAATCCCATTTTCATTTAAAACAAATAGAGTCAAATCTTCTCCTAATTCATTTAATTGAGACAGGGCATCAGAAATTGATCCACTATATAAAATAGTATGTTTTTGAGGATCAATCATTTAATACCATTTAGTATTTCCATAATCTTAAGAGCCGCCGTACCGTTGCCATAAATATTATCGTTCTTTATTAGCTGAACCTCCTTATACTTATTTATGCCGTCAATAATTTTTTGTTGTTCAATTGCACAAGAGTAGATATTTGGAGTCAAAATCCTGCCCTTTTGCCGATCGCCAAGATTAATGACAAATTTAGGAAAGAATGAGGCCTCAATAAAACTACTGGAGGTATTTCCGATCATGAACTCACAGTGTTTCATGCAGCTTAAGTAACCAACAGTGCCAAAAGATTCTATGACCTTAGCGCGAGGAGTTCTTGAGGCGAACTTAGTAATGCTATCTCTGATCATTGCTCCTGTCATGTCGGCATTAGGCATCGTAAATATAAATTGGTACTCACTCACCGATTCAAGGGCAGTCAACAATTCTTGAATAAAAAATTCACTTTTATCAAGGGAAACTGTTTCGGGGTGAAATGTGATGAGAATACTGGGCTGGCTAAGGTCGATATCAAAGTGCGTTTTAATTTCTTCCACTGTATACAGCTTCAATTCCTTGAGGTTATCAATGCTTAGCGAACCAACATTGAAAACATTGCAGTCAGACCCTCTTAGCTCAATAACTCTCTGTTTGTATATTTCTGCAGCAGTGAAATGGTAACAAGCCATGTGAGTAATTGAATGCCTGAAGATATTATCGATAGCACCAAGTGTTTCTTCCCCGCCATGGATATGGGCTAATTTGATGTTGAATGGAACGGAACTCGCGCAGGCAGCAAACATTTCATACCGATCTCCCATACACAACACGAGATCAAATTTTGTTTTACTCCACAGCGCTGAAAACCTGCTCATAGTAACTCCCATAGCGTTGGCAATGCTTTCGGAAGTATCGTTTTCGGGATATGTCAACAACCTATATGGTATTTCAAATCCATCCTCTTCAATTCTCTTGATGGTGTGTCCATGGAATTCTGACAAGTGTGTTCCAAAGGCAATGATCTCTACGGAAAAATTGCTATCCGCGCTTAAAGCTTTCAGTAACGGGAAATAAATACTGTAATCAGCACGAGAGCTTGTAAGAACTCCAACTTTCATAGCAGGTCTTCCTCCATTAGTTTATGATCAGCGGCAAGGTCTTTATTTATCTTTCTTCCCACCACATCATCCAACTTCATAGGCGAGATTCCGTCTCCAGGGCGCTTCATCATTATATACTCTCCCCGCAGCACCGTTCCCGCAACTAAGCTTCTTTTCAAGTGAATACTTTTTCGGGCTATCACGATGTTCTTATTTTCAGAGGGTGAAGGCATTTTTATTCCATCTCCCATAGCTTGCTCAATATTTCGAATTGCTGAGACCATCTTTCCCAGTTCACCAGGCTCTAAGGACGCTTTATGATCTGGTCCTCGCAAAGTACGATCTAAAGTAAAATGCTTTTCGATAACCTTTGCACCTAATGCAACCGCTGCTACCGGTACTTCAATACCAAGAGTATGGTCAGAATAACCTACTTGCAAACCTGTCTCTTTTTTGATTGACTGAAGGGCATTTAAATTAACATCCTGCATGGGTGTGGGATATTCGGTAGTACAGTGCATTACCAGGATTTTATCTTTACTCAAACCTGCTTTAGTCAGAATATTTATGGCGTCATTGATTTCTTTCATCGTAGCCATCCCTGTGGAAATAAACACGGTTTGATTAAACGAACCGATTTTTCTCAGGTAAGGCAAGTTGGTCAATTCACCTGAAGGGATCTTCCAAAAGCCAAGTCCAAGAGACCTTAAAAAATCAATACTGGTTTCATCGAAAGCTGTTGAAAAGAAAACGATATTATTTTTTTTACAGTGTTCAATAAGCTCGTGATGATCACTTTTGCTAAGCTCCAGGGCTTTGAGCATTTCAAACTGTGTTGACTTAGCATCAGCATTTTTTTGGTAATCAGCCTTTGGGGCAGACACTGTCACGAGGTTTTCTGTAATGTAAGTTTGAAATTTAACTATGTCCGCTCCGGCTGTCGCAGCGGCCTCAATTAGTTTTTTTGCCAGCTCCATCGAGCCATTATGATTGACACCCGCTTCGGCAATGATCAAAACCTTATCCATTAACTCTTCTTTTTAAGATTGCCGGATTGCCAACGTAAAGTCCGCTTGATTCCAAATCACTCATCACAACGGAAGAAGCTCCAACTGACACATCTTCTCCAATAGTCACATATTGCCTTATCATGGCATTACTGCCGATAAAACTGCGATCGCCAATTTTACAACCGCCATTGACAAGTGTACCTGTCGATATATGACAATTATCTCCTATGACTGCATCATGCTCAACAATGGCGCCCGTATTTATGATTGCATTCCTTCCTATCCGCACACCGGTATTCACTAAGGCATCATGCATAATAACCGTTCCCTCATCGACAAATGAATGTTGGGATAGATAAGCCCTGGGCGAAATCACTGGAGGAAAAACACCCCCCATATTTTTAACTTCGTTAAAAAGCCTAATCCGAGTCTCATTTGATTTGATGTGACCAACTGTTACAACAAAATTCTTATATTTTTTCAATAATTGAGGAATATCTGAATCAGACCCTATAATTGTATAGCCTAAAATACTCTTCCCTACATTTTCACTTTTATCGATGATGCCCTTGATGGCAAATTGATTGCTCTGCTCAATCACATCTATAACCGATGAGCAATGGCCGCCGCCCCCGATAAGAATTATTTTCTGTTTAGGTTTCATTAAATTCTTACACTACTTGGTAAACTTACCATCCGATCTTCCATTTCCTCTGCATCAGAAAGATCACCACTAAGACAATGAGCAAACATTGGCAACTTATTCATTAAAGTCCACACCGCCCGCGTACTGATCATTTGCGCATTAGAATATGCAAGGAACTCATCTCGCTCTTTTCGATTAGGAAACAACACATTATTCAACCAGTAATTTGAGCAGGTGTTTTTTGGCTCAATCGCAAATTCTAATCCAAGTCGATCAAAAAGACTTTTATACTGAATGGCAAGTTCTCGCTTTTTATCTAAAAACTTGTCAAGCATTTCCATTTGAGCACATGCCAACGCCGCATTCAGGTTGGGCATACGATAATTATATCCAATCTGGTCATGGTTAAATTCCCATGGATGAAAAACTTTAGCTTGCGTAGTCAGGTGCTTTGCCAGTTTACCGAGCGATTCATTATTAGTAACAATTACACCACCCCCACCACTGGTAATTGTCTTATTCCCGTTGAGGCTAAAAGCTGAGACAAGACCAAAGGTTCCCGTTTGCTTGCCTCTGTATTTGCTTCCGATTGACTCGGCCGCATCTTCTACCAAAACTATGTTATGACTTTTACAAATTTCGATTATCTCTTCCAGGTCTACCGGATGACCAAAAGTATGCATTGGCAGACATGCCGAAATACGCTTGTTTGATAATCTATGAAATGTAGCTCCACTCTTAGTAGTACAATTCTTCTCCAGAAATTCTTTCAATTTGACTGCCGATAGTCCTAACGTTTTCCTGTCGTTGTCTATGAATAAAGGTTCTGCGCCAACATAACTGATAACATTGCATGTCGCAACAAATGTCATCGGTTGTGTTATTACCAACTCATCTTTTTTAACACCGGCAACGATAAGAGCTATATGCAAGGCCAGACTTCCATTTGCTGTTGCTACGGCATGGGAAGCACCTGTATAATCCATTACCATAGACTCAAATCGATCAACATATTTTCCCACAGACGAAACAAATGTTGAATCGATAGAGTCCAGTACATACTTTCGTTCATTACCAATAAACAAAGGTTCATGGAGAGCAATAGAACCATTGGGCTTATTGTAGTATTCCCTGATGAAATTGGTAATATCTTTAAACTTCTCAGACATTATAAATGGAAGATTTATATCGCCCCAGGTTCATTGAATCGCGAAACCATTCAACAGTTTTTTTTAATCCGTCATCAAGCGAATATTCTTGCTGCCATTCGGTTAATGATTTTAGTTTTTCATTTGATCCAAACAAGCGGTCAACCTCACTCTTCTCTGGTCGTAACCGTTGTTCATCGGTAACAATGTTCGATTTTGGGTTAATAAACTGAATAAGTTTTTTAGCCAACAACTCAATACTGATTTCTGATTGAGTTGCAATGTTGATCTCCTCTCCAATGCACCGATCTGACTTGGCAATTTCAACGAAACCGTTTACGGTATCAGTTACGAAGAGTAAATCACGGGTAGGATGAAGTGCTCCAAGCTTTATCACATCGTCGTTGTTGAGCAGTTGGGTAATGATTGTAGGGATAACGGCTCGAGATGATTGCCGTGGTCCATACGTATTAAAAGGCCGAACTATTGTAACTGGTAAATTAAAGCTCCTGTAAAATGACTCAGTCAGAGAGTCCGATCCAATTTTGCTGGCGGAGTAAGGCGATTGACCCTGGCGTGGATGCTTCTCATCTATAGGGACATAAAAGGCAGTACCATAAACTTCTGAGGTTGAGGTAGTCAAAATTCTCGAAGTATTATACTCTTTGGCGGCTTGAAGAATGTTCAGTGTTCCTTTGATATTTGTATCAATATAACTTTCAGGTGAATAATAACTGTAAGGGATACCAATCAATGCAGCTAAATGAAAAACAACTTCAATGTCTTTCATGCTATTTTTAACACTTCCCATATCCCTGATGTCGCCGGTAAAAATCCTGATATTGTTTAGCTTTTCCTTTGACAAAGTATCAAGCCAGCCCCAGGAATTAAATGAGTTGTAGTAACAAAAAGCAGAAACAACGGCACCTTCGTCTAAAAGTCTCTCCACAAGATGACTACCGATAAATCCATCGGCCCCCGTAACCAAAACCTTTTTTCCTTTAATTATCATCCATGTAGTCTTTTACTATGTACAACTTCATTAGTATGCTGAACTCTATTTTCGGAGAAATATTTTAGGGTAGATTTTATCTCCGTATCTATTCGATTATTAAAAATAAAACCTGTGCTCAGCAATCTTTTATTTGAAATTTGATGGGAGACGGTCTTCAAGTTCTCGCTAGGCATTTTTCTAAGCAAATCTATGGGGCGTCCCAAAAATTCCTCAGCATTCTTATTTATTAAAAGCGCCATATCCAATATGGTCACAGACTTGCCACTACTCATGTTATAAAGCAACTCTTTATCAATCGTACTGCCGCCAATAAGATGAGCTGTAGCCGCACAAACATCCTCAAGGCAAATAAAGTCACGCATTTGCAATCCATCACTTAACAAAGTCATTTTTCCTTCGGCAACGGCCATTCGGCAAAGATCATTTACTAAAAGCGTCCAGCGATCGGCAGTGGGAAACGCAGGCCCTCCAAAGGCATTTGTCAGCCGGATCGCCAAATTCTCCATTCCTTTTTCGGTAGCATAAGCCAGCACATAATCTTCAGCGCATTTATGAGTGATGGCGTACGGGTGTATTGGCTTCGTAAGAGTCTGCTCATCAAAATATCCTGTCAATGGTTTTGCATAAACATGAGCCGTAGAGAAATAAATGAATTTCGTGACTCCAGCTTTCCAGCTATTATCAAGCCATTGAAGGGTTTCGGTAATATTAACTTCAATAGCTTTAGCCGGATATTTAGCGCAGTCATTTTCGTTCAAGGCTGCCAAATGAATAAATACGTCGAATCCTTTTAACTTTCTACTATCAGAAATAAGATCCGACGGATGGAGTACTTGAAGATTAGCCGGCCAGTCAACTACTGGTAAAAATGCTGCCTTTCGCGAAAGCGCAATAACAGTGTGCCCTTGCTCAGCAAAATATTTTGATAATCTGCCTCCGATGTACCCCAAACCTCCAGAGATTATAATCTTCATCGCCATGTATATTTTATCTGGTCATTCTCAAGTGGAAGATTTTCAGCTTCTGAGGGATCATGAGGTATACTTGCAATATTGAGAAGTATATTTTCGCGCACTCCTATCCCATAGAACGCCATCCAAATTCCCGGTGGCACTGTAAGCCTGCAATAATTTTGACGTGAAAGCTGGGTTTCAAAGAAACCTCCCTTTGTTGAACTTCCTTCACGATCATCATACAACACAAAACCAATTTCGCCAACAGGCACGACAATATTGAGAGTCATCCTGGTGTGTTTTTTCCAGCCTTTTTTTTTCTTAAAATTAACAGTAGAAAAATAGGCCTCTCCAAATGATACATATGATGAATCCGTCGCCTTTAGTCCATGAAGAACATGGCCATTTTCTCCGGAAATAATTTTAACGGGAATAATTGATACCCCAGAAAAAGGAACACTTCTTACATGGTCCATGACAATTCTTTTTTAGAAGCGTAACTGACGTACTCCATGATTTGGCTTTTTGTAAAGTCTATCATGTTGTTCTTTCCATCATAATACTCCTTATACCAAAGTGACGTAAAAGCCATCGTCTGTGTGAAATTTAGTACTGGCCACCACTTCAAGTTAACATTCGCTTTTTCGCATGAAAGTTTTAACAAGCCTGCTTCGTGAAAGCTTCCTGTCTCTACTTTCACCCACTCTTTAGAAGCTAGCAAATTCCAATGTTTAGCTATTGAATCCAATACTTCTTTAACTGAAAATATCTGATCTGCAGATGGTCCGAAATTAAAAGCTTCTCCGTTCAGTTTATCAGACTCTGCCAGGTATTGTCCGGCAGCCAAGTAACCACTTAACGGTTCTAGTACATGTTGCCATGGGCGTGTTGATCCGGGATTTCTGATTACCACGGCGTCTCCTTTGGTCCATGCGCGAATACAATCTGGTACCAATCTTTTCTCCGCCCAGTCGCCACCACCGATTACGTTTCCGGCTCTAACAGACACCATTCTTAGATTTTGCGAATGCCTAATAAATGAATGGTAATACGAGTGAATGAGTATCTCCGCAGCAGCCTTTGAGGCGCTATAAATATCCTTTCCTCCCAACCGGTCTATTTCACGGTAACCATACAGCCACTCCACATTTTCATAACACTTGTCGCTCGTAATCATTATCAGATTGCAAGCCTTTTTCAAGGCTTTGGCTGCCTCCATCACGTGAACTGTACCTAGCGCATTAGTGGATATTGTGCCAACCGGGTCATGATAAGATGTAGCAACTATAGGTTGAGCAGCTAAGTGAAATATAAAATCAGGTTGAATTTTATAGATGCAGTCACTTAATAATTTTGAGTCACGAATGTCAATGGAGTGATGCTTAACAATTCCCCACAAGTCCAGGACATTAAACATAGCAGGCTCTGTAGGTATACCATTTGATATTCCATACACCTCCGCACCCAGATCGTTGAGCCACACACTAAGCCACGATCCTTTAAAGCCAGTATTTCCGGTAACTAATATTTTTTTTCCTTGATAGGTATTACCAAACATATTATTCAAGGATTACCAAACTTTCCATTTAGCCTTACCACTCTCCCAAAGGGAAACGAGTTCGTTCCTATCACGAAGTGTATCCATCGGCAGCCAGAACCCCGAATGTTTATATGCCATCATTTGATTTTCTTGCGCAAGCCGTTCCATGGGTTGTCTTTCAAATACAGTCGAGTCTCCTTCGATGTAGTCAAAAATATCTGGTTGGCAGACGAAGAACCCACCATTGATCCATGATCCGTCTCCCTTCGGTTTCTCAGTAAACGATTTCACTTCATTTTTGTCGCTTAAGTTTAGCGCACCAAAACGACCTGACGGTTGCACCGCTGTCACTGTAAGGTGTCGATTATTCTTCTTATGAAATTCAACCAACGCCGGGATATTTACTTCACCCACACCATCGCCATAGGTAAGCATAAACGGTTTATCATCAGTATATGACTTTATCCTCTTCACACGCCCACCTGTCATAGTCTCCTGGCCAGTATCAATTAATGTAATTTTCCAGGGCTCAGCCAGAGAGTTATGTACTTGGGTAGAGTTGGAAGACAGGTCTATAGTAATATCAGACTGATGACGAAAATAGTTGGCGAAATATTCTTTGATAACGTATCCCTTGTATCCTAAACATACGATAAACTCATTGTAGCCATAATGAGAGTATATCTTCATAATATGCCAAAGGATTGGCTTCCCACCAATTTCAACCATAGGTTTGGGTTTCAACTCTGTTTCTTCGCTTAACCGTGTTCCAAAACCACCTGCAAGAATAACTACCTTCATCTTAATTACTTTAAGGCATCAATTACCGATAGTGCCGTTTATTTATGAATAATAGCCGTCACCATTTTTCTTTTTTCCATATCCGTAGCCATACCCGTAGCCATAACCATAACCATAGCCATAACCATAGCCGATACCCGATTTGTAAATGTCATTTAGTACTATGCTAATGTTTCTCAGTTTGCCTGTATTGTAAAACTCCTGAACGTCTTTCAGAAACGTTTTAGGAGTGTAGTTTTGCCGTGTAACAAAGACCGTGTGATCCGCATACTTTGCTAGCACAAATGCATCTGTAACTATCGCCAAAGGAGGGGTATCAATTATAATGTAGTCATAGACCTCCAATGCTTCCTTAATTAATTTATCAAATTGGTCGGTGAGTAACAACTCAGATGGGTTGGGGGGCACTGGGCCACCACTTATCAAATCAAGGTTTTCAATTGAAGTATGCTGTACTATGTCAGAAAAAGAGTTAAGCCGGCTCAGATAGCCGCTCAATCCTACTACATTATTCAAATCAAAATCAGTAAAAATCTTTGGCTTTCGCATGTCCGCTCCAATGATTAATGTCTTACGTCCAGACATGGCAAAAACCGTTGCTAAGTTAATAGTAGAGAAGGTTTTACCTTCACCACTTATAGAACTGCTAACAAGAAATACTTTTTTTGCCTGATTACCCGTAAAGAAATTCAGATTAGATCGGATAGCTCGGAATGATTCTGCAACTGCAGATTTCGGTTTAAGGGTTACTGCCAGGTTGTCTTTAGCCTCATAATGACCAATACCCCCAATAAACGGAATAGATGTAATTTTATCAATATCCTCTTTCGATTGGATTTTTTGATTTATGAATTCGAGTAGCACAAAAGCTATTATCGGTATAACCAATCCCAAACTCCATCCATAAAAATAATTTCTTCCGGTTTGGGGAGAAATAGCTCCTCCCTGCATTGGTGGGTTAACCATCGTTATGTCAGATACGTTGGAAGCTCTGGAAATTCCGGCCTCCGACATTTTTTGCATAAGAAATACATAGAGGTTTTCCAACAGTGAATAGTTTCGTTGGATAGAGACCAACTGCCGTTGAGCCAATGGAAGAAGGTCTATTTGCTTTTCTAATTCAGTTATCTGCTTTTGAAGCAGGTCAGATTTCAATTTGTCAGTGACTCGTAACGTATTTATTGACTCGATCAAATCCTTCCTGATCTCAGCAAGTCGTTTGATACCCCCTTGCACAAGAGGGTTTTCATCCTTTCCTTTTCCGACAAAAAGCTTAAGCTCCAGTTGAATATTAATCATCTTACTCACAAGCTCAGTCAATACCCCATCGCCAACACCAACCGAAGACGGCAACACAACCAGGTCAAGATTATCCCCATGCCCGATATACTTCACTAAATAATCGTAATAATTTGACCTGATAATAAGTTCTGTCTTCTGAAGTTCCAACGGGCTTAATTTGTCAAACAATCGCTTAGCTTCCTCATCCAGACCAACCGATGAATTACTAATTTTGAATTGCTCTATCTGCCCCTCAAAAATTTTGAGCGAATCCGAAATTTCTTTCAACTGGCCTTTTATAAATCGAATAGTTCGTTCTGCTTTTTGGTTTTTCTTCTCCAGGTCATATTGTTGATATGCTGAAATAAGACCATTGATAAAATTTGATTCCTTGTTGGGGTTTGGTCCATTAATACTCAAATTAAGTACACCTGACCCTTCTTCAGCCCAATCTACATTAAGCCTACCAACATAAGAACCAGTAACCGCAGCGGGATCCAAAAAAGTAAGCAGGAACGGAATATCTTTAATTTCCTCAATGCTCCCGAGCGAGTCCTTAGTTATTACAAAATGATGACCTGCATATTCGATACTGTCATTGAAGTTAAAAATCTTTCCACTTTCCTTTGCCTTGTTTCCTGTACCACTTATCAGAAAGGTCCTTTCATTAATAGTCTTGAACATCAATGATGCTCCGTAGGATCCATTGCGAACCAATAGTCGTGCCTGCACAGGCAGACCATAAGCTTCGGATGTTTTAAAATTACCTTGCTGGAAAAATGCAACTTCAAAATTCAATTTTTCAATTACGCTCCCTACCATTGGATAAGACCGAATGATGTAGGGCTCATTAAGGTAGTTTCTATATGGATCAACCAAAGAATTTTTGTACAACAGGTCTGCCCCATTTGAGTCCTCTTTCTCGAGAATAATCACTGATGCACTCACCGGATAAATACGCTGAGCATACCGGTTTTGAAGGTAAGCAGCACCAATGCCGATTGCCAGCGAGGCTGCCACTAAATACCAGTATCTCAATATACGATACCAAACTCTTTTAATATCAATTTTGAGGCCTTCATTTCGAATGTCCTTTACCCTTAATTCAGGTTCTTGATTCGCCATATTATTTCTTTGAGTAAGCAAGGACAAATAAGATTACAGATACCGCTGAAAGGGCAATCGCAACGTTTTGACTGAAGTACCTTCGAAATGGTCTCTGCCTTAAGGGAGGCACAACAATAATGTCATTCTGATGAATATAATAATATGGCGACTTCATATAATCTTCACTCAATAGGTTGATGTAACTCACTTCGGTTTTTGATCCTAACTGTCGAATCAATTTAATATTAGCTCTGTCTGCTATGTCACTAAGCCCGCCTGCGAGACCTATCGCTTCCAAAACGCTTACTCGATTGTTACCAAAAGTAATAGACCCTTCCCTGTTCACCTCTCCTAAAATCGTAACTCTGTAGTTCAGAAGCCGGACTTTGACGATTGGTGAGTCCAGATAATGGTTAGCCAGTTCTTGTATTGTATCCTGAGCCTGAAAAACTGTCATTCCCGAAACTTTAATTCTCCCGATTACCGGAATGGGTATTTTACCCTCATCATCAACCAACTCGCCGATCAATAGAGGAGATCCCTGGGAGTTCGAACTGGTTCCAGTAGCTGTGCCAGAGTTTTGCTGAAGTTGCTGACTTGGTTGATTCTGGCCCAAAAAATCAAACTCCTTGGCGGTAAGGCTTTGGTACCTAACAGAAAGAATATCATTGGTCTGAATCTTGTAATCAAATTCCTGTAAGTTATAAGACCTCACTACCGAGTCTTTTGGTAAATCCTTCTTATGCAAATCATCCTTTTGAAGAAATAGGAACTTGCGGTTGGACACACAAGAAGCGAGTACAACCAAAGCCAGAAAAAGGTAAAAATTGGGTTTGCGCATCAAATTTTGGCGATAAAGAACTCGAAATTTATGAAAATTTCGGGGACAATATAATGTCTCTTGCTTCAGGATTCTTCACTCTCACTATCCTCCTCCGGACCTTCTTCGGCAGTTTCGGCTTCGGGCGTCTCTTCGTCCTCATCCACGGAGCGAGCAAACTTCGCAAACCATCCGCCTTTTTTGATCAACTCTGTAGGGCTGCCTTCCTCCATCAATTCACCGGCTGATAGTACTATAACATGGTCCGCATCTCTTACCATTGAGTATCGGTGTGCAATGATGATCACCGTATTCTCTTTGCTAACCTCTTTGATTGTCTTTTTAACTTCCGCTTCTGTGGCAAAGTCAAGGTTTGCGGTGGCCTCGTCCAATATCAATATGCGCGGATGATCGATTAATATCCTGGCAATCTGAATCCGCTGACGTTCGCCCACTGAAAGACCAAATCCACTTTCGCCCACTGGCGTATTCAGCCCTTCCGGCAAACGCTGGAGCGTCCCTTCCATACCCGCTGCAATCGCTGCAGCCTTTACTTCTTCAGTTGTTGCATCGGGTCTCTTATATCGAATATTATCTGCCAAAGTACCGCGAAAGACAGCCCCGTCTGCGGCTACCATACCAAGTTGCCTACGAACAGAGGAAGCATCAATCTTCAGTATGTTTTTCCCGTCAATTAGAATTTCGCCCGAGTTTGGCTCGTACAATTTCATCAAAAGATCAACAGTTGTAGTCTTGCCAGCGCCAGATGTTCCTATTACTGCTGTCACCTTCCCTGGTTCAATGGTAAACGTCAGTCCCTTGAGGATTTCACGCTCTTTATTATAGCTAAACCGTACATTTTTAAACTCAACTTTCCCGTGCCTGATTTCCCAGTCCTCTCCTTTCTTTTCTTCATGCGTATGATCCGTCAGGCGGAATGCACGTGCGATGGACGCAACATTCTGCTGAAGATTGACCCACAAACTTGCCAGCGAATCGATCGGGCCGTAAAGCCTGTCAAGGTAAGCAACAAACATAACTACATCACCTGGTGTAAGCTGGTGTTGCAGCGTAAGATATCCTCCATAGCCCAGCACCAAAGCAGTTGATAGGCGTGTAAGAACATTCTCCCAAAAGACATACTGATTAGCCAGCTTTGAACGATTTACATAATCGCGATAAGCTTCATCTGAAATTTTGGAGAACCGGCTTACTTCCCGTTGCTCAGCACCTGAAAGTTTTACCGTCTTGATACCGGAAAGTGCATCCTGCATACGGGCGGAGACTTCTTCCCATCGGTCGTAATAACTGGAGAGTCCCGACTCCAGGCGGTTGGCCGAGCGCCAGGCAATCAATAAATAGAATGGAATAACTGCCAGCGAAATCAGGGTCAGCGTAACATTTTGCCAAAACATAATTGCCAGAATACCACACAAGCTGATAATCTCCGGAAGAATTTGCTGTGAGAATCCATTGACGATTGCCGAGACTTCTTCCGACTGATTGATTTGCTTGGCCAGTGCCGTGCTCGATCGCTTGCTGAAAAAACTAAGCGGCAGCCTCAAAACATGACTAAGTGTACTACCGATAAAGCCCTGCTCAATGTTGCACGAAAGCTTCACGTTCATATTATCACCAATCAATACAAATAGCTGGCCAAGAAGATTGACAATGAATAAAATGACTACGGAGAACAGTAAAGTCCGGATGGCTTGAACCGGCGTACGTGCAGCTACTTCATTTCTGCGGTGCGGCACCTTTGAAATCTTGCTGGTAATGAAATCAAACTCCGAACCTTCTTCATCAACCACCTGTGAGCTATCTGCCTGAGGTTCGTACTTCTGGCGGGTTTCGTCTTTCGCTTTTTGAATAAACAAGCCAGCCACATCATTGATAGCCTCGCGGTAAATTAACGGCTCAATAAGATTGGCGCCGGTTCCCAATAAACCGATGAAAACAATCAACAAGAATTTCCGCCAATGCGGAATGATCAATTTGAAAATGTTCTTCCAAACGGATGCTTTAGTCAGAGAGCCTGCCATAGACTTTTAAAACGAATTATAACTTTAAAATTAAAAACTATTTTATCATAACAATGCGATTGGTTTTGCCAGCCGTAGGAGTTTGCACACGTACATAATATAAGCCGCTGGTAAAATCAGGAAGGGCAATCTGATACGGGTTATTGTCCCAGGTGGCAACTTCCGAGAGTTCGGTCAGCTTTTGGCCAGCCGAATTAAATATTACGATATTCACAGTCTGACCTTGCGGATCTTTCATAAATAACTTCAATACGTTGTTTGTTACAGGGTTTGGGTAAAGCTCAAATTCGTCATCGAAGCTCGTGAGCGTCTGGGCGTTCACAAAATTGGGAATACCATAACCAATTTGGTCATCGGGGTGAGACACTTGTGAGGCCGAATTAATAATACGGCTATAAATTTCTTTTGCTGACGCATTCGGGAAAGCCTGACGAAGGCCGATGGCAAGGCTTGCCACAAGAGGGCTTGAAAACGAAGTGCCATCGCCGGTACCAACACTTCCTGTTGACAATATCAAAACCGATCCGTCGCCAAGAGCGCTGACATCAGGCTTAATGCGTCCGTCGGCTGTGGGGCCGATAGAACTAAATGCACTTCTGTAACCCGAATAATCAACCGAGCCGCAGGCTATTACTCCTTCGGCATCGGCAGGCACTACAATATATTTCCAATTGGTATCGCCTTCATTGCCTGCACTATTCACTACGCTTATCCCCCGGTCAACAGCTTTACTCGCAGCCCGCGAAACCACCGACGTTTTACCATCCAGGTCTTTATATGTGTAGTCCATCGAAGGGTCATCGAATTGATCGTAACCAAGAGATGAATTGATGACATCAACTCCTGCACTGTCGGCGCGCTCTGCAGCAAACAGCCAGTTATATTCTTCCACCCTGTATTCACTGAAAGCATCTTCAGTCTGATAAAGAAAGAAGTTTGCCTTTGGCGCTCCGCCCAAATAGGAGCTTGATGCCACACCCGCTATGATCGAAAACACTTCCGTACCGTGATCGTACGCAGAATAAACGTCCGTGGAATTGATGACGAAGTTAAAAGCGTCTTTCAATCTTCCTTCTGCAAAAATTGGCTGAAAAGCAGAGAGGGTATTTACACCGATAAACCCCCCATCGAAAATAGCAACGTCAATGCCTTCGCCCATAAAGCCTGCAGCCTGCATTTTGTCGAGGCCTATCATTTGAAGTTGCTGTTGGTTCTGCACGGCAGTGGTCGCAGTGGTCCGTTCAAACTTCTGGTTCGATTTCTGCCGCCCTCCAATCAATTTTGTTCCGGGGGCAACTAATTCAACTGTAATCACAAAAGGCAAAGCGGCAATAGTTGAAGAAGTGGCGGGGTTAGTTTGTACCAGCACACCATTAAACCAACGTGACGTAAAGAAAACGGAAGCACCGGTTGCCTTTACTTGTTGTACGTACGACGGGTTTACAGGAAAATCTTCAACACTCACCTGAAAGTTTTCCTGTTTTCTGCGGTCTATACTTTTCTGAGAAAGAAATTGACCAGGATTTGAAACCGAGAACAAGGTATTGGCTTTATCTTTAAATGAAACAAAATACCGGTTGCTCTGGCCGAAGAGTGAGAATGGCAGAATAAGGATAAGCAATGCAACGCATCTACCGGCCATAGCTCTTTAATGTCTGCTTATAAATAATTCCGTTCATTATCTTTTGCTGGCCAAAACATTGGTCGGTAAAATAATTCAACTGAGTTATCTCTTTATAAATCAGGCCCACAGTGGAAGCATATACTTCAAAGCGTTTGTCCTCATATACCAAATTCTGCTCATTACTTTGAACGACTGTGAGTGTGGTTTTAAATTGCTTCCCATTTGTCAGCGTATAGGGTTGACCGAGGCTTGCCAAACTATCAAGGCTGTCGGCTTTCAAATCATTATACTGATTTACTCGCCATTTTTCATTATTCCTCAACGGAAAAATCAGATTGACATAAATTACGTTGCTTTCATTTACAATCACCTGGCTACTCGTCACACGCATCGTCCAAGTATCAAGATCAGCCCAGGCCTGAGTAGAGTCGGTGCGGGTATATCGATGCGCATCGTAAGTATAGCCTCCGGCGGAGTTTTTGACCGAATCGAAGATCAATACTTTCAATTGATAGTTTTTGACCGTCTGCCCACCATCACCGCAGGTTAGTTGCAGAATATCCGTTTCATTCACATCATAGATTTGATAATTACCCACATGCAATGGGAAATAGGACTGATCCGCTATCGATACGATATCCGAATTAGTGCAGCCGGCAGCTACTATAAACACCAGGCAGAAAGCTTTCAACACAACTCCTCTCATAGCTACACAACGATTGAATAAAAATTTATTTACACCAACCCCAAAGTTATTTTATTCTTTCCAATATTTGGGCATGTTGAAAATCAAAGTCAAAGTGAGCAAAGTCACCAACCTGAGCGAAGCGCGCTACTGCGCCGGCATGGGTGTTGATTTCCTCTCCTTCCCTGTTTCACAGGTAGATCCCAAAACGTTCGCAGAGATAACCGGATGGGTGGCCGGACCAAAGTTTGGGGTTGAAATAAACTCGGATGACTATGACCAATACAAAGCCGACTTCGTTGACACTAATTGTGAGTCTTTGGATACACTTCAGCAAGATCAACTTGCTTTTGTTCATCTTTCGGTGAATGAATGGTTTGAAAATAAAGTCAACCTTATCAGGGCAAAGGACAGGATCATCGGAGTAGAATTAAGCATTCATTCGATAGATGATGCCAAACTGCTAATCGAAGAAATATCAAAAGAGTTCGACGTCTACTTAAAGCCTGCTACTTCCATTGATTTGGAGTCAATGCTGGAGTTGCACATCGCGGGCATCAGCCTTGAAGGTAATCCCGAGACTAAGCCCGGACTAAAAGAATATCCGCTGGCAGAAATCTTAGAAAAACTGGAATCGGATTAACTATTTCTCAAACTTTCCCATCATTTTCTCTACAGCATCGGCTGTCACATCGGGAAACGAAATATCCAGTGGCTTGGCGGCTTCTATCCACTTGGTGATCTTCTTGATCGACTTCTTTTTTACTTTCTTCAATACCGGTACGCCTAGTTTTCGCAGCGCTGCAGCATTGCAATGCTGTTCGTACTGACTCTTCATCGGCACGACCAATAATTTCTTATTCATGTGAAGCACTTCTGCTGGAGTTTCAAAACCTGCACCACAGAGCACTCCTGCACTCGTTACAATACTCTCTACAAAATCTACTCCGCTCACCGGATAAACAGAGATTCTGCCTACATGATATGCCGTCTTGGTATGCTTGGAGAAAATATGCCAGCGTACTTTCGGCCCCTTCATCAGGCGTTGCACCAGTTTCTTGTCATCGTAAGCCGGCAGGTAAACTGTATAATGTCCCTTATTGGAAACCTTCGCTTCGCGGATAGCGGATCGGATAACCGGCGTAAAGATATTCTTGTCGTATTCTTCAAAGTGAAAGCCCACGTATTTTTTAACAGGTGCGTAGTTTCTTAAAATCCATTCGCCAAACGGATCGATAATTCTTGGTCGTGGAGCTTTATCCGACAGCAAAGCAGATTGGTGACTTAAAGAAATGATGGGAATCTCCTTTTTACGCGCTGCCCATGCCGAGATAGGCTCAAAGTCATTGACAACCAGATCATATTTCTCTACGGGGAAGTTCTTTATCTCACGGATCACATCCTTGCTGCTGTTCTTTTGAAAAGTCTTTAAGAAATTGATTCCGCCGGTCTTGCCAAAGTAAAAACTCAATCCCTTGGATTTGTATTTGACCGGATACGGCAACTTCACCTCTGCTTGTGCTCCGCTCACAAACAGATCGAGAGTTCCGTATTTCTTAAGCTCGGGGATAATATCTACTGCACGGCTCAAGTGGCCATTGCCGGTACCCTGAATTGCATAAAGGATGTTCATTTCTTTACAGACAAGAATTCATTGACAAGGTCTTTAAATATCTCGTCATTATCCAGATAATTTTTCTGGCCCTTCGGAATTTTTACTGTCTGCGCACGAACATCATTGACGTATCGATAAATGCTCCACTCGCCGAGATTATATTCCAAAGCGGTAAGGTTTTCTACCCAATCTCCTGAGTTCAGATAGGTGACTTCTCCCTTGTCGGTAACGATCTTCTTTATCTCCGGCTGATGAATGTGACCGCAGATCACAAACTCGTATCCGTTTTCAATGGCAATCTCCGCTGCTGTCTTTTCGAAGTCGTTGATAAAACTTACAGCTTGCTTCACACTGTCTTTTACTTTCTTGGAAAGCGAAATCTTTCCTTTGCCAAAAATCTTCAACACAAAGTTGACGAATGAGTTCAAAAGAATGAGCGTATCGTAACCTATGGCGCCAAGCTTTGCCAGCCACTTCGAGTGTTTCATTGTTACGTCAAACACATCACCATGAAAAACCCAGGCCTGCTTGCCTTGCAGGGACAATACTTTTTTGTTGGCTATCTGAAACGAGCCCAGGCGAAACCCTGAGAACTTGCGCAACATCTCATCGTGGTTGCCGGTGAGGTAAACTATTTTTGTTCCCTTGGCAAGCAAACCTGTGATGTGCTTAACTACCTGCATGTGCGACTTGGGCCAGTAGCGTTTGCTAAACTGCCACATATCTATGATATCGCCATTGAGAATAAGACGTTTGGGTTTGATCGTTTTGAGGTAGCGCAGAAGTTCTTCGGCATGACAGCCGTAGGTGCCCAAGTGGACATCCGAAATGATCACCAATTCTATTTCACGTTTTCTTTTCTTGCCCAACGGGAGGTATTTCGTTGCCCAAAGATCGTAATTCAAAAGTTACCACGAATTAAAATGAATGTTATGAGAATGTTACTAAGGCTTAGACATAAGTAGTGAAACTTAAGACGTAAGTGGGAAGGAGTAAGACTATGAAAGCCGAGGAAGAAAGAACCAAGCTCCGCCACGAAATGATCTTATCGATTATTTCAAAAAAGTTTTTTCTAATTGACTTGCTCGCTCTTCGTTTACATAAATCAAAAGTAGATAGCTTTGCATAGCACATAGTTCAACTAAAAATGAAGTATGGAAAGAGGAAAACAATTCAGTTCGATGGCCTCTCTGATCGGGGAGCCGGCACGGGCAATAATGCTGTGGAATTTATTAGCCGGAAAAGCATACACTGCCACCGAACTGGCAATTAGCGCAGATATATCCGCTCAAAGTGCGAGCATGCACTTAGCTAAACTGGTAAAGGCCGACTTGCTCACCGTAGAAAGCCAAGGCAGGCATCGTTACTTTCGATTTTCGAAACCGGAGGTGGCTTATATTATAGAGGCGATCTCCTCCCTTGTTCCTAACGATAAATTAATAGCCGGAGAAGATAATGACACTGTAACATCGGGAATTAAGTACTGCCGAACCTGCTATGACCATCTCGCTGGCAAAGTCGGTGTAGCGATTACCGATAGGTTGTTAAAACAAAAGATTATCGTTGCCGACAAGAAAGAATATGAGGTTACCACCAAAGGAATGAAGTGGTTCGGCAGTTTAGATATTTCAGTTAACGACTTAAAGAAGCAAAAACGTGTCTTCGCACGGCAGTGTCTCGACTGGAGTGAGCGGCGACACCACTTGTCTGGAGCACTGGGCGCATCTCTGCTCGACAAGATGCTTACTGCTGACTGGATAAGACGAACGAAAGGCTCGCGAAGCGTTACAGTCACTTCCAAAGGACAAATATCAATTCACAAGCTCTTAGGATTGAATGTTTAAGTCGAAAAGAGTTGACATGAGAACGAAGTGAGGGGTCATTATGACGAACGCATGCACTTTGAGAACATATTGATTCCCTACTTCGACATAATTATATACCCGGAGAGCTAAGCGTTGATAGTTATGAGATAGACAGTAATTATTACCACATAATTAGCCACAAGCACAGGTTCGTGGAGACACGAACCAATAATAATCAAGATTTGAAGTTAGTTCGTGAAGACACGAACTAAGGTTGGTGACATAGGCAACCTAGTCTGGTTGAGGATTCGAACCGAGGCGGAGAAGTTAGTTTGTGGAAAAGATGAACCATGGCATAGCATTTTCTCCGTTTCACCTTCTTATATAATCTGAGAGTAAGATTCTTTTACCATTATTGTACTTCTTGGCTTTATCGTATGCATGGATGTCATCCAATTCTTCTAACTTCTCCAAGATTTTAATGTATTCCTTCACAGGCAAAATTACTGCTACCTTTTTGCCATAATTATCTATTAAAAATTGAGTCTTCATATAATTGAAAAATACTAAAAGGTTAATACTTGTCGAAAAGTCCAGGTTCGTGTCTCCACGAACCAGTATTATAATCAAAATATAAAATTTGTTCATAAACCATGAACTAAAACGAAGAATGCAAATACATCTTACGTCTTACACCTCGCTACTTACGTCTATTTATCAAACCTAAACTTCAGGTATTTGATCTTGTGCCCTTCGGCTGAGAAAATTTCTTCGTAGCGGGTCTTAATATCAAAACATTCCGCCTGCAGATCAGACTCGTAAAGATCGTGAGTGAATTGTAAGTCGAGAATATCCTTGCGGAGATTCAATTCCTCCAAAGTATAATCAAACAGGCCAGAGTTGTCTGTCTTGAAGCGAAACCATCCTTCATGCTTCATTATTTTCTTAAACATATCAAGAAACCTCGGGCTGGTAAGCCTGCGCTTGATGTCGCGCTTACGCGGACGCGGATCAGGAAACGTAAGCCAGATTTCGTCCACTTCATTCTCTTCAAAGAAACTCTCGATGTTTAAAATCTGGGTGCGCAGAAACCCAACATTCTTTAAGTTCTCTTCAAAAGCCCACGTGCTGCCTTTCCACAGCCTGTCGCCCTTCACGTCTACACCGATAAAGCTCTTGTCTGGGAATTTTCTTGCTAGCCCAACAGAATATTCGCCCCGGCCGCAGGCTAGCTCTATAGTCAGGGGGTTGTTGTTACCAAAGTATAACTCCTTCCAATGGCCCTTTACTTTCTCATAGATATCCTTGCCTGGCTCAATCACATTATCGCGGCTGGCAATGATTTCAAAGCGTTTGAGTTTACTTTTCATAATTCGGCTATCTCGGCAACCACAAAGGTGCTCCCTCCTATAAAAATCATATCGTCGGCAGATGCATTTTGTTTCGCGACTGCGATGGCATCGTTAACGTCTTGAATCGCTTCGCCCTGCAATCCAAATTGCTGAGCTTTTTCCTTCAGCTCCTGCGCCGGCATCGCGCGTGGGATCTTCGCCTCGCAAAAGTAGTAATGTGCGTCCTTCGGAAGCAGGCCCAGCACACGCCCAGGGTCTTTGTCTTTCACTGTGCCCCAAACCATGTGGAGATTCCTAAACCTCCGCTCTGCAATTTGCTTCAACACTTCCTTTACACCGGCTTCGTTGTGGCCGGTGTCGCAAACAACAAACGGATCGTCACCTAGTTTTTGCCACCGTCCTTTGAGGCCCGTGAGCACGACAGTATTTTGCAGGCCATCGGCAATATCTTTATGCGAAACGGAGTACCCTTTCTTTTTGAGTTGATCAACTACAGCAAGCACGCCAGCCAGGTTCTTCTCCTGATAATTGCCTTTCAATTCGAGTTGATAATCGACATTTCCCAAGATTGAAAATTGTCCATTACCAGAAGCCTTTACTTGATACACATCTTGAGCAAATGTGATGGGGCTCTTTGCTTGCGCTGACTTGTCTTTAAATACATTCTCAACTTCGCGCTGGCGCTCGCTGATGATTACAGGAACACCCGGCTTAATGATCCCTGCTTTCTCAGCAGCAATCTTTTCGAGCGTGTCGCCAAGCAAATCCATGTGATCCCAACTAATATTGGTGATCAATGAAACTTCGGGAGTGATCACATTCGTAGAATCGAGCCTGCCGCCAAGCCCTACTTCAATCACCGCAATATCTACCTTCTCCTTTGCGAAATAATCAAACGCCATGGCAACGGTTGTCTCAAAGAAGGAAGGATTTATCTCTTCAAGGTCACGCTTTACTCTATCCACGAAGTCAACGACAAACGATTGGGAAACATCGTGGCCGTTGATCTTTATGCGCTCCGTAAACTCTTTTAGATGCGGCGAAGTGTAAAGTCCGGTCTTGTAGCCGGCAGACTGAAGTATGGCCGCCAGCATATGCGATGAACTTCCCTTTCCGTTAGTGCCCGCGATGTGGATGCTCCTGAATTTCCTTTCGGGATTCCCCAGCGCAGCACATAAAGCAAGGGTATTCGTGAGGTCGTTTTTGTAAGCAACCGCCCCCACCCGCTGATACATGGGCAGGTTCTTGTACAGGTATTCGAGGGTCTGTTGATAAGAATCCATTTCGCAGGCGCGAAAATAGGAATCTTATCTATCGCGTAAAAGAGCTCTACTTGTGATCGCGACCGTGATGTTCATGCCCTTTCTCATGTTCCTTCTTGTCGTGTCCTTTCTCATGATCATTCTCGGGTTTATGCTTAAAGGAGAGAAACTTCTCCAGCGTTTCCATTTGATCAGAGCTCAGAATCGGGCGAAGCTTGACTTTCAGCGAATCCAGGTGGCCTTTCGCTTCCCTGTCGCCACGGGCCTCAAGGCTGTCAATCTGCGTCATCGCTTGTTCAATGATTGGCTTCATGCGCTCCCGCTGGCTCGAGTCGGCTTTTACAACTCTGTAAATCTTGTCCGTCAGGCTGCCTCGCCTTCCGTCGCGCATATCTTTCCCTTTCGTACGTCCACCATCTCTTCCATGATAGAATTGCCGCGCAAACATTCCGGTTACGAGGGCACCAATTATAATTCCGCCTACAAACGTGGCCGCGATAATCAACAGAGCTTTCCTTCTTTCCGGTGTCATAAGTTATTCAGTTAAATTTTGATACAAGTCAATCGTTACAATGTCATCTGTTTGCTCTTCTTCAAATCCAAGCACCGACTTTACCGACAGGTTATCCGACAGCACGATGTTGAGCACCACCAACGCCACCACCACACCTATTGCTGCGAGCTGGTACTTCTTGAAGAAGAAAAAGATCTGAGAATCAATCTCTTTCTTTAAAGATTTAATTCTGTTAATAATCCTCTCCGCGAAGAAAGGCCCGAACGAATCCTGCTCTTTTCGTGCGATCTTCTCCCGAAGCAGCAGCAACTGATCAGCACTTTTCTTTAACTGACGATCGCTGTTCATCGCTTCCGTCAGTCTCGCCTTCTCGTTGTCGCTGATCTTTCCGTCCAGGGATTGTAAGAACAAATCAACATTTACATCTTCCATACAGTTTATTAGTTAAGATGTTTCTCTAAACCTTTCCTTAATTTCTTTTGAGCTCGCGCTAACCTTGAGAGCACGGTGCCAAGTGGAATTCCCAATATCGTTGCCGTCTCTTCGGTTGAGTAGCCTTCTACCAGCCGCAGGGTTGCCACCGCACGAAACTCAGGTTCCAGTTGACCAAACTCATACGTAATCATTTCATTCATATCCCTTCGGTCGTCTGAAGCTCCCTTTTGCATGCCGTCTTCTTCCTTAGCAAAAATTGAGAATCTCCTTTTCCTTCTCTTAATTTCATTCAGCGACAAATTAATCGCTATCCTGATGAGGTAAGTACCAAGTCCCGACTCACCTCTGAATTTTTTCAACGATTCATAAAACCGGATAAATACCTCTTGGCCCACGTCTTCGGCTTCTGGCGTTGCTCCCAGCATCGACCGGACAACGCCCGCCACCTTGCCTTCGTGCCGAATCACCAGAGCTTTGAAAGCCGCAAGGTCGCCCTTGCTTGAGTTCTCTACCAGCTCTTCATCGCTCTGTTCGGCCATTGTATTAAATTAGGGCAATCCTTGCCGGTTTTGCCAGTTAGACAAGCCATCGGCTGGCTTTATTCCATGGATAGGAATAATTTTATAATAGAGGGAATAATCTCGCCCTCTGGTAAGTCTAAATTTAAAAATAATGAACATGAAAAGAATGCTTTTGGCAGTGATTATTGGTCTACCTATGGCCGCATTGAGCCAATCTGCCGCGCTGGACGAAAAAGTTGAGAAATTCCTAAAGGAACACCGAAGCGAATGGCATGATCTCAACGTGCCTTTTGTTGATGGCCAGACATTGCACGATATCATTGTGAAAAAGGGTTATAAGTCGGCTCTGGAGATCGGTACGTCCACGGGCCACTCTACCATCTGGATTGCGTGGGCTATGAGCAAAACCGGTGGGAAAGTAACCACTATTGAGCTAAGCGAAGAGCGCCACAACCAAGCTATAAAAAATCTGACGGAAGCTGGCCTTATCCAATTTGTCGATGCGAGGCTCGGCAATGCGCATGAGTTGGTGAAGCAACTGCCTGGGCCCTTTGATTTTGTATTCTCCGATGCCGACAAGAACTGGTATGCACAATACTTTATAGATGTTACCCCAAAATTGGTGACAGGTGGCTGCTACACTGCGCACAATGTAATTGATGGCAATACTCCTCGCGAGTATGTCGAGTCCGTGCAAAAGAATACCAAGTTTGAGACCACCATCGATAAGAAAAGCAGGGCCGGAATAATGATCAGTTATAAACTCAAAGGCGACTAAGGAGGTTGTTATCGGTTGCGACACTTTTAACTTTCAAGGATTAACTATTAACTTGCCTTCAAAAAAAGCGTGGTTTGGTTTCGCGAATGGGGTTGGACCCAGATAATCTTAGCAGGTCTCTTTTGTATCCTTTACGGGATATTCATTTATAAAATCGTGCGCATCAGCCGTACGCTGAATACGCCCTTTTATTCGATCTTCTTTAAGTTTGTATTGCGTACGATTTTCTTTGCCTTGCTACTCATTGCATTTCTCGGCCCTTCCTTTGGTGATTCCAAGAAGGAAATCAAATCGGTAGGCAAAGACATTATGATTTGCGTTGACTTATCTAAATCTATGGATGCGTTTGACATCCAGCCTACACGCCTTGAAAAAGTTAAGTTCGAAATGAAGCGCATTGTTGAAGCCTTTAGTTCAGATCGGCTCGGCGTTATTATATTCTCGTCTGAAGCGTTTATGCAATGTCCGCTCACCTACGACCAGAATGCGCTTAACCTTTTTATTGAAACGATGAACAGCAGCCTTGTTCCATCAAACGGCACAGACTTCGGCCCGCCGTTGCGCATGGCGCTGAGCAAGCTCGAAAATCAGGAAGGCCCCAGCACCCAACAGAAGTCGAAGGTAATTATCTTAATCAGCGATGGTGAAGACTTTGGCGAGCAAACCAACGAAATTGACAAAGAGATCGAAGAGAAGAACATCAAGCTTTTTACCTTGGGCGTAGGCACCGAAAAGGGAAGCCAGATTATGGCCGGCCGCGGCTACAAAACCGATGCTCATGGCATAGCCGTAGTATCAAAGCTAAATTCATCAGAGCTGAAATCATTGGCAAGCAAAACCAACGGCCAGTATTTCGAAATTAACGAAAATCAAAACGATGTATCGCGACTGATCAATACCATCGGGAAAATTGAAGGAGAATTGCGCGATGCTCGCCTTGTAGATGTATCGGCCAACCGGTATTACTTTTTCCTTTTGGCAGCTTTATTGCTTTTAGTTTTAGATTTGTTGATTGATGTGAAGACCGTGACTATATGAAGTTGCTTTCCCTGCTTTTTTTTGTAATTGTCCTCTCAATCGATCCTACAAAGATCGGAAAGGTGAATTCGTTGAAATCAGAGGCAAAGAAAGCCTATCTCACCGGCGACATGAAGACCGCCATTCAGAAATACAGGTTCCTTAAAGATTCTTTGGGCGTAAGTGAAGAGGAGATTGCTATGAATCTGGCGAATGCTTACTTCCAAACAAATGATACCACCAGCGCATTTAGCAACTACCAGCCGTTGTCGGTAAGCAAAGACCCAAAGATCAATTCGTGGGCCAACCAGCAGATGGGCGTTGTCTCCAACCGGCAAGGGAAGTTTGAAGAAGCGCTCAATTATTTTAAGCAAGCTATGAAAGCCGAGCCCAACAATGAGCAGGCGCGTTTTAACTATGAGATGGTGAAGAAGAAACTGGAAGAGAAAAAGAAACAAGACCAGAAGAATAAAGACAACCAGGATAAAAAAGACGATCAGAAGAAAGACCAGAACAAAGACCAAAAGGACCAGCAGAATAAAGACCAGAAAGACAAGCAGGACAAGAAAGATCAGCAAAACAAGGATCAGAAAGACCAGCAAAAGAAGGATCAAAAAGACAAGCAAGACCAGAAAGACAAAGAGCAAAAGGATAAAGAACAAAAAGAAAAAGAGCAGCAACAGAAAGACCAGAAAGATCAAAAGCCCAAAGACGAAAAAGATAAAAAACCAGATCCTTCACTATCCGACAAATTGAAGGACATGAAGATCAGTGAAGAGAAGGCGAAGATGATTCTGGAAGCCATGAAAAATCAGGAAGTTCAGTATCTTCAACAGAACAAAAGAAAAGCAACTAAGCCGAAGGATAAAGGCAAACCGGATTGGTAGAGTTATTGTTAGTTGTTCGTTGCTAAGTTTAATCGTAAATCAAAATTTGTAATTCCAAAATCTGTTACCATGAAAGAAGTTGTAATTGTATCAGCCGTTCGTACACCCATCGGTAGTTTTGGCGGAAGCCTTGCCGGCATATCAGCCGTAAAACTTGGCGCTATCGCTGTGAAAGGCGCAATGGCAAAAATCAACTTGGATGCAAAGCTTGTTCAGGAAGTCTTCTTCGGCAATGTGATTTCATCAGGACTTGGACAGGCACCTGCAACACAAGTAGCCGTTGGCGCAGGTTTGGGATATAACATTCCGTGTACTTTGATTAATAAAGTTTGTGCTTCGGGAATGAAATCGATTATGTTGGGAGCCCAATCGATTATGCTTGGCCAAAATGATGTTGTTATTGCCGGCGGAATGGAAAACATGAGCAGTATTCCTTATTATCTAACAAAAGCCCGCTATGGATATAAATATGGAGATGGCCAGTTGCTCGATGGCCTCACCTACGATGGTCTCACGGATGTGTACAACCACTGCGCTATGGGCGTATGTGCCGACAACACCGCCAAAGAAATGAACATCAGCCGTCAAGACCAGGATAACTACGCCATCAACTCTTATAAAAGATCTGCAGCAGCCTGGGCAGCCGGGAAGTTTAAAGATGAAATCATTCCGGTAGAGATCACCGGCAAGAAGGGCGATGTAACCTTATTTGGCGAAGACGAAGAATACAAGAGCGTGAACTTCGATAAAATCCCCGGACTAAAGCCAGTCTTCACAAAGGATGGAACTGTAACAGCTGCAAATGCCTCCACTATCAATGATGGTGCTGCTGCTGTTGTGCTGATGAGTGCTGCAAAAGCTAAAGAACTTGGCCTCACTCCTATTGCAAAAATTCTAGGCTTTGCCGATGCTGCTCAAGACCCAATGTGGTTCACTACAACTCCGTCTTTGGCGATACCTAAAGCAATGAAGATGGCTGGAGTAGAAAAAAATAGTGTAGGCTACTATGAAATCAACGAAGCATTTGCGGCAGTAGCCATCTCTAACAATATCAAGTTGGGCCTTGATCCAGCAAAAGTAAACGTAAATGGTGGCGCAGTAGCTCTGGGACATCCGCTTGGCGCATCAGGTGCCCGCATTACAATCACGCTGGCGAATATTCTGAAACAGAATAACTCATCCATTGGCGTAGCCGGAATTTGCAACGGTGGCGGAGGCGCTTCTGCTATTGTTATAGAGAAAGTGTAAAATAGCTCAGATACTGGAAGCACGATATGTTCGTTATTCAAGAATAGATCGGCATTCAACCTCAAAACCTTATGAAGCAGCTTTTCTTTGCGCTCATCTTTATCAGCTTTGCAGCTGAAGCTCAAAAAGAAGTAAAGACTTATTACGACCAGCAAAAGACGCACCTTCAGGAGGATTACTTTGTAGTTGATGACAGACAAACCATGGAAGGAAAATACCGCAAGTATTTTCCTAACGGGAAACTGGCCATTGAAGGCACCTTTGTCAACGGAGTGAGGTCGGGTACATTTTACGAATACCATATCAACGGCACACTGATCCGCAAGCTCAGTTATGATAACGGAATGAGGCATGGCCCTGTTGAAGTTTTTGACGAGAAAGGGAAGCCTATCCAAACTGCATTCTATCAGAATAATTTATTGGTAGACAGTGTAAAGTCTTATTTCCCGTCTGGCATTTTAAAACAAGAAGGATTGTTCTTAAAAGGAAAACCAGATGGCTTTGTGAGAGAGTACTTTTCTTCGGGTAAGTTGCGTAAAGAAATTGAATACAAAGACCAGAAGCCAAATGGCATCACCAAGACGTACTACGAAGGAGGCTCACTCGAGACAGAAGCCAATTATAAAGACGGGTTCATCAGTGGATATTACAAATCGTATTTCCCCAATACGCAACTGGAATTGGTATACTCCATAAAAGATGGTGAAAAGATCGGTGACTTTTTAAGTTACGATCCTGTGGGCCATCTGCTTTTGAAAGGTCACTTTATGTTTGGCAGGTTACATGGCAGCAATACAGGCTATTTTGCTGATGGAAAGCTCAGGCACGAATACAATTTCAAGGAAGGTTCTAAGACAGGAACCAATACAGACTTCCACCACAACGGCAAAGTTAAAACAAGAGAACAGCTTGCGCTTAACGGAATCGACAGTCAGATTGATGAATATGACAGCGCCGGAAGGAAAATATTTGAGAAGAATTTTCGCCTAAGCAAGCCACATGGAACCTGGTACTTCTATGGAACAGACGGAAAAACTCTGACGCTAAAGGAAAATTATCAGGAAGGTGCGCTTAGCGGTTTACGCACTACTTATTACCCTAACGGGGAAAAGAAAGTGGAAGAGACCTGGAAGTTTAATCTCATTACCGGGCCGGTCAAGAATTTCTATGATAATGGAAAGCTGCTCAGCGAATGTGAGTTTCGCGCCAGTCGGATGCACGGACTTTATACAAGCTATTGGCCAAACGGGAAAATCAAGGAACAAGGCGAATATGTTGCCAATAAGAGGCACAAAGAGTGGAAAGAGTTTGACGAAGACGGCAAGCTCATCAAAACCATGAATTTCCGCGCCGGAATCCTGATCGAGCCAAAGAAATAACAATTGATTTTACGGGCTTTCTCGTCGCGAATCTTTTTCTATTTTTGAGCGCCTGTTTCTAAATCATTATTCGCTTCTAAACATTCGTCAAGTGCAAGCCATCAAAGAGACTAATTTCAAATTTAAAGGCCAGACCGGTTTCTATAAAGGTAAGGTCAGAGACGTTTATTATTTTGGCGAACGGATGGCGATGATAGCCACCGACCGGATATCGGCTTTTGATGTAGTCTTACCCAAAGCTATCCCCGACAAAGGGCGGATACTCAACCAGATTGCTGCTTTCAACTTAAATGCAACTAAAGAAATCGTACCCAATTGGGTTATTGCCACACCTGACCCCAATGTCACTGTCGGTTTTAAATGTGAAGCCTACGCAGTTGAGATGGTGGTGCGTGGTTATCTCGCAGGTCATGCGTGGCGCGAATACAAAGCCGGGAAAAGGAAAATTTGCGGAGTGCCATTGCCCGAAGGTTTGAAAGAAAATGATAAGCTACCGCAACCGATCATTACCCCTACCACAAAAGCCAGTGTAGGCCACGATGAAGACATTTCAAAGGAAGAAATCCTTAGCCGTAGTATCGTGAGCAAAAGTGAATACGAAATATTAGAAGATTATACACGTAAGCTTTACGCTAAAGGAACAGAACTGGCAGCACAGCGAAACCTTATCCTGGTGGATACGAAATATGAATTCGGGAAGCATAATGGAAAAATCTACCTGATCGATGAAGTGCATACTCCCGATTCATCACGTTACTTTTATAAAGAAGGATACGAACTACGACAACAGGCCGGTGAGCCGCAAAAACAGCTATCGAAAGAATTTGTGCGCCAATGGCTGATCGAAAATGGATTTCAGGGAAAAGAAGGCCAGCAAGTACCAGTTATGACTGATGAAATTGTAAAAAATATATCAGATCGATATAAAGAGCTTTACCACCACGTAATGGGTGAGCCTCTGGCCGAGTCGAATTATTCCAACATTATGGAACGAATCGAAACCAGTATCGTTAATTCGATAAATTGAATTACTTTTAGCCCTCCAAATTTTACTTATGAAGTATACCATCGACAAACAAGAAAAGTACACCCTTGTGCGCCTGCACGAAGAAAAACTGGATTCCAACGTGGCTCCGCAACTGAAATCTGAGATGGTTACACTTCATGCCGAAGGTGTTCGCAATATTATCCTTGATTTGTCGGAGGTTAAATACACAGATTCGTCCGGACTTAGCGCGTTACTTGTTGGCAACCGTATTTTACAGGAAGATGAAGGCATTTTTGTGCTTGCAAGCCTTTCAGACCATACTATGAAACTGATTAAAATTTCTCAATTGGATAGCGTGCTTCACATATTGCCAACTGTAGAGGAAGGCATTGATGCTGTATTCATGCACGAAATCGAAAAAGACATGAAAAAAGAGTAATCATTTTTGTCACTCAGTCTTACCATCCTTGGCTCCAGTGGTGCCCTACCGGCAATAGACCGGTTTCCATCCTCACAGTACCTTACCATTCAAAACCGGCATTTTCTCATTGATTGTGGCGAAGGTGCTCAGATGCAATTGGGTCGGTACCAAATTCCGATTCATAAAATCGACCATATCTTTATCAGCCATCTCCATGGCGACCATTACCTTGGCTTAATGCCGTTATTGTTTTCGATGCATTTGCATAAGCGAAACAACGACTTGAATTTATATAGCCCTGCCGGATTAGATGAAATCATCACACTTCACTTGAAGCATTCAAAATCGGCATTGAATTACAAGATCAATTTCC
>JABDGP010000018.1 GCA_013285945.1 Bacteroidota bacterium
TTCTAAGCGATGAGCCTCCGTTCAATAATCTCAAGTCGATCTGCAAATGGGCAGCGTCATTGGGTTTTGTAGGTGTGCAAATCCCTACATGGGATGGCCGCGTTATCGACTTGCGAAAGGCTGCTGATAGCAAAGACTATGCAGATGAAATCCGGGAAACCGTTGAATCGTGCGGATTACAAATCACCGAACTTTCAACGCATTTGCAAGGTCAGTTGGTAGCGGTTCATCCTGCATACGATGTGATGTTTGATGGCTTTGCTCCCAAAAATGTTCAGGGTAAACCAAAAGAACGTACGGCGTGGGCTGTCGATCAGTTGAAGCTCGCTGCGAAGGCAAGCAGGAATTTGGGATTGAATGCTCATGCAACTTTTTCAGGAGCGTTAATGTGGCATACAGTTTATCCATGGCCACAACGGCCTGCTGGCTTGGTTGAGGATGGATTTAAGGAATTAGCAAAACGGTGGCTTCCGATCTTAAATACTTTTGACAAGGCTGGTGTAGATGTGTGTTACGAAATCCATCCGGGCGAAGACTTGCATGATGGAATTACGTTCGAGCGTTTCTGGGAAGCTACCGGTAAACATTCGCGTGCTAATATTTTATATGACCCGAGTCATTTTGTCTTGCAGCAACTGGATTATCTTCAATACATCGATTTTTATCATTCGTTTATTAAAATGTTTCATGTGAAGGACGCTGAATTCAATCCCACAGGAAAGAGCGGAGTGTATGGAGGGTTTCAGGATTGGATTGACAGGCCAGGCAGGTTCCGATCAGTGGGTGATGGGCAAGTGGATTTTAAATCAATTTTTTCAAAGCTTGCACAGTATGGATATGATGGCTGGGCTGTGCTTGAGTGGGAATGTTGCATCAAACATCCAGAGCAAGGAGCAAAAGAAGGAGCAGAGCGCATTCGTGATTGTATCATCCGGGTTACCGAAAAAGCATTTGACGATTTTGCTTCAACCGGAAAAAATCCGAAACTCAACAAAAAGATATTAGGTCTCTAAATTTACTATAATTCAAAAACCATGAAAAGGATTTACCAGTTGTCAATAGGATTTGCAATTATGTTGACTGTTTTTGCCTGTGGCCCAAAGAAAGAAGCAGCAACAACAGAGGATTATGGAACACCTAAAGAAGAAGCAGTGACTCCGTCTGGAGGTGATGTTATAGCCCAGGGTGAATCATTAGTGAAAGCGAGCGACTGTAAAACCTGTCATCATAAGATAAATAAGATCATCGGACCGTCACAAACTGAAATTGCCAAGAAGTATGAGTTTACTGAAGCTAACGTAAAGCTGCTTGCTGAGAAAATTATCAAAGGCGGCTCTGGTGTATGGGGGCAAATACCTATGTCAGCTCATGCGGATATCTCGCAGCCGGATGCTGAGAAAATGGCACGCTATATTCTTTCACTTGATGGCGAGAAGGAGCACTAAATAAATTTGGAATCGCGCTGGTTTCATTTTACACAACTCTTTTTTTTGCCTATTTTGAGTCCGATTGTGTGAAATGAAAAGATAAATGAGTGAGGAACTTTTAAAAGCGATTATCCAGTTTTTTGCCATCGTGGCAAAAGAGCGCATTACTGAAGATGAGCGCTCGATTATTAAAGAATTTCTGTCGCTGCACCTCAATCAGGACGGCCTTCGGTATTATCTTTCTCTCTTTGATGACTTTTGTAAATCGAATAAACCAGCTTCTAACCAACTGACCAATGTTGATGAGGCAACTCAGGAATTTGTAGACGACTGGGCGCAGATTATCCAAATTGCACGCAAGGTGAACCAGGCACTCACCATGCAACAAAAGGCGGTATTGGTTATTAAAATAATCGAACTTGTCTTTGCGGGTGACGACCTTTCTGAGCGACAAAGCAATTTGATCTTTTATATAGGTGAGGCTCTCAAAATTCCGTCCAAGGATTTTCGCGCCATGCGTGCTTTTGTGCTTGGCCATGATGTGGATGAACTTGCATCCAAGAATATATTGATTATAGACGAGAGCCCCGATGCTCATGAACACTTGGGCCCACACTTGACGGCCAAGAACCTTTCGGGGATGATCGCCATACTTCGGCTCACAGATATCGAGACTTACTTCATCAAATACCTCGGCATCACGCCATTATATCTCAACAGTCAATCGCTGAAATCACGAAGGGTAGATGTATTCCCGACTGGCAGCACTATTCGCGGGTCGAAAATCGAGCCTGTATATTATAGTGATGTCGTAGGTAAATTTCTGTTCGAAGAGAGTGACACCAAAATCAGCTTTGTTGCCGATCATGTATTCTACCATTTTAAGAGCGGACGGGCAGGATTACAAAATGTAAGCATTGCCGAAACCGGTGGGAAACTTATTGGAGTTATGGGCGGGAGCGGTTCGGGCAAGTCAACTCTGTTGAATGTGCTCAACGGCACGGAGAAGCCATCGAGCGGCCGTGTGCTCGTCAACGGTATAAATATTCACGATCATCCTGAAAAAGTGGAAGGGGTCGTTGGTTTTATTCCGCAGGACGATCTGTTAATGGATGATCTTACAGTCTATGAAAACCTATATTACTCAGCTCGCCTGTGTTTTGGTCATTACTCACATGAGGAAATAATTAAGGTAGTAGATCGTGTGTTAAGCAATCTTGGACTTTCAGAAATTAAAGACCTAAAGGTTGGATCGCCCTTACAAAAAACCATTAGCGGAGGTCAACGAAAACGGTTGAACATCGGATTGGAATTGTTGCGCGAACCTACTATACTTTTTGTTGATGAGCCGACGTCAGGGCTTTCATCGCGCGATTCTGAAAATATCATGGACTTGCTGAAGGAATTGACGCTGCGCGGCAAAATGATTTTTGTTGTTATACATCAGCCGTCTTCAGATATTTTTAAAATGTTTGACGCTCTTTTGATTCTGGATCTTGGCGGCTTTCAGATTTATTATGGCAACCCAGCAGAGTCAGTCAACTATTTCCAAGAGATTATCAATGCAGCCAATAAGACTCCGGGAGCTTGTCCCGAATGTGGTAATATCAACCCGGAGCAAATTTTTAATATCATCGAAACGCGGGTTGTAAACGAATACGGACGTTTTACACACACACGTAAAGTCTCACCTGGTCAATGGTATCAATACTTTAAACAAAAAATTAAAATCCCTAAGATCGAAGAGATCAGTGAGGCGCTGCCGGCTGTGCAGAAGATTCCAAACTGGTTTCAGCAATTGATCGTGTTTACGCTGCGCGATGTAAAATCGAAATTGGCCAACAGGCAATACGTAACAATTAATTTAATACTTACACCGCTTCTGGCATTGTTCATCGGGTATTTTGTGAAATACTATGACGCAGTGGGCGTAGAAAATCCCAAGTACACATTCTTCGATAACGCCAACATTCCTGTGTATTTTTTTATGAGCATTGTGGTGGCGCTCTTCGTTGGTTTAATTGTAAGTGCTGAGGAGATTTTCAGAGATCGAAAGATCTTAAAACGAGAGCAATTTCTGCACCTCAGCAGAAGCAGCTATTTTGTTTCGAAGGTGTTCATTTTGTTTACGCTCTCGGGGCTGCAAACCTTTATGTTCATTTTAGTAGGCAACTTACTTCTCCAGATTCCTTACAGTGAAATGCGCTATTGGCTAATATTGTTCTCGTGTTCTTGCTTTGCGAACTTGCTTGGACTTAATATTTCTTCCGCATTCGACTCGGCAGTTACTATTTATATTCTGATTCCGATCCTTATCATTCCTCAATTACTACTCAGTGGGGTCGTTATCAGTTTCGATAAATTCAACCCGAAGGTTGGCACGCCCAATGGCATCCCATTACTAGGTGAGCTAATGGCGTCACGATGGGCATTCGAAGCGTACATGGTGACTCAATTCAAAGACAACCCGCTTGAAAAACAGTTTTATCAGCTTGATCGAAAACGAGCAATGGCTGAATACAAACGTGGCTATTATATTCCAACATTAGAGTCAGGGTTAGCTTATGTTATCAATCATCCGCAAGGCTGGCACGACGACAGAGAAGAAAGTAAAGTGAATAAGACGTTAAACTTGCTTCATAATGAACTAACCCGCGAGTCGGAATTGGTCGGGAAAGAACTTCCAGAAATTAATGGACTCAGGGTGAGGAAATTCGATTCAACAGTTTATTTAAAGACAAATCAATTTCTTCGCACACTAAAAGAATATTACTCTATTCGCTATCGCAAAGCGCAAGACGACAAAGAGAAATTGATGATGAGCCTCACCGACGGTGAAGAAAAGAAAGCCGCTTTTGATAAGTTGAAAATGAAATACCAAAACGATGCGGTGACTACCATGGTGGAGAATACACAAAGCCCCATGCGTATTGTTGAATGGGATGGTGAACTTGTTCAGAAGATTTACCCAATATATTTCAATGAAAACAGACCCAATCATTGGCTCGACTTCCGCGATAATTTTTACATCCCGATAAAATACTTTGCTGGGAAGAAATTTGATACGCTTTATTTCAACCTCACTGTAATCTGGCTGATGACTCTCTTTCTTTACGTGGCCTTGTATTATGAGCTCCTAAAGAAATTGGTGCACAGTTTAGCCATGCGAAAAAAATATGGAAAGAAAGGAAAAGGCTAATAGCTGACAGATAAGCCTTCGTAATCGCTAGTCTCATCTTTACGGTTTTCTTTTTTAACTTGCACGATAATTTAATCGCGTAACTACCCCTGCCTTGACTTTTGAAGACTTTCACTTTGATGCACGCTTGCAAGATGGCCTGTCATCAATGGGCTATGATAAGCCAACTCCCATACAGGAGCAAGCCATTCCGCTTATCTCAGCAAAACATGACTTAATAGCTTGCGCTCAGACCGGCACTGGAAAAACGGCTGCTTATCTATTACCTATCTTAAACAACATTATTAACTCTGATCATCGACATTTGAATACGCTGATCATTGCGCCAACGCGCGAATTGGCTCAGCAAATTGACCAGCAGGTAGAAGGATTTGCGTATTTCACCGGGGTAAGTTCTATTCCAATCTATGGTGGCGGTGATGGCGCTACATGGGATCAGCAAAGGAAGGCACTCGAAGCTGGCGTGGATATAATTATTGCTACGCCCGGCAGATTGATTGCTCAACTGGCGTCGGGAGTTATTGACCTAAAGTACGTGCAACATTTGGTACTCGACGAGGCTGATCGTATGCTTGACATGGGATTTCATGACGACATCGTGCGGATTATCAAAGCACTACCTGAAACAAAGCAGACGTTATTTTTCTCAGCAACCATGCCACCGCGGATTCGTACGCTCGCCAACCGGATTTTGCGTAACCCACAGGAGGTAAACATTGCAATTTCGAAGCCTGCCGAAGGTATTGTACAGGAAGCATACCTGGTGCGTGATGATCAAAAAGAAAAACTGGCAACGAAACTTCTCAAAGACTCCGATTACTCCAGTATTTTGATTTTTGCGTCTACTAAAGAAAAGGTAAAGCAGCTAGGGCGCTTACTGCCAAAGATTGGCTTACCACTAAAAGCTATTCACTCTGACCTTGAACAGACAGAGCGTGAAGAGATTTTACGGGAATTTAAAAACAAGAAACTCAAGCTGCTTATAGGCACCGATGTGCTTTCGAGGGGTATTGATGTGGAAGGTATTGGTTTGGTGATCAATTATGATGTGCCTCCCGATCCTGAGGATTACATTCACCGGATAGGAAGGACAGCTCGGGCAGAAAGTACCGGTCACGCAATTACATTTATTAATGAACATGACCAACGCAGGTTTTTTCAAATCGAAAAACTGATAGGGAAGGAAATCACCAAGACACCGCTACCCGAAGACATAGGCACTTCATTTGAATATAGCCCCGAAAGCAGAAGTGCTCATCCCAAAAAACCGAACCCCAGCGGACGAAAGAAGTTTTTTAAGAGAAGACCGGCAAAATAGCTACTTGCTTTTTGAAAGAATCTTTTTCGTGATCTGCGAAAAGTAATCTCCGTAATAGGGACCAACCCAATTCATGGCCATAACTTCTTCTTGCTCAGAATGGCCGTAGTATTCATCATACGTGATGTAGCCAACATATTGACCATTGAAACTGGTAATGAATAGCTTTTGGTCGTGACTTTCGGCAATTGCACCAAGCCCATCACGCACAAATATCTCACCAGAGAAATCGCATGGCATCCCTAGTAAAATAATGTCCCCTATTTTTAAATAAGTAATCTCACCTTTCAATGGAGAAAAAAGGCCGCGAAACACCCAGTCTCTCACTTTGTATTTCTGAAGCACATGCAATTGTGATGGTCCGTACTCAACAGGAATTGTTGCGGTTGAAATCTCCACAGAGTCATTAACGGCAAAGTTTTTCGCAGTTCGAATTTTCTTTAAAAGCTTATCAGCCAGTGTATCACATTGGGCAAATTCAGTTTCAGGTATCCCTTTTACCCGGTGACTGCCAACCATTCCGGCCGTAAACATGGCAAAGCGAAACTCTTTTTGCTCCGCTTTTCTTACAAGGGCGGCTGGGTAATCTCCCGAAAGTGCAAGGCTCAAGTGACTGATGTTGGTGGGATGAGCACTATAACTCGCTAACAAGCCCTTACTGCCGTCGGCTCTGGTAATTTTTAACCCGCGAATTTTTCCGTCTGTCTGACCATGTTCAGGCGCAAGTCGGTTTTCAACGTATTCATTGGCATCAGCCTCAAAGTAATTTAATGAAGCCGGCTGCAGCTGAGCTAAAGCCAAATCTATTCTCGAGATAATTTTACTCGTCAGGCTGTCGAGCCAAGGTTCATTATAACTACCAAGAATCAAGTTTCCTATAATGCTATCATCCCACGCGCCTAGACTACTGTGAGCATGTGTTGCCGAAAAATATAGAAATCGATTTGGGCTGATTCGCTGTACGATTTTATCTTTTAAAGTGGGAGGGAAGAGCAGCAGATCAGCACTAACAAAGATGCAGGGGATACTTCCATTATCGATTACTAAAATGCGAACATAAACAGAATCATGAACTGAATTGAAGTGGTTACGAGGAGCATAGCCAGCCATAGGCATTCGCGACTTTGGGGTAATATTGATTGCCGACCAGCCTGCCTTTAGTTTCGTTTTTGGTGAATGTATTGCCGGCTTGAAAGTGTCCAGCTGCAGCATGGTTCGTTGATAGAATGGTCGCTCTTTTAGTGGAGCAAAATCTACCGGACCAATCAGTGCAACGACCAGTACGAATAATGAGACAAGGACAATAATAGACCAGCGAAGAAATTTTCTCAAAGCGTTTTTTCGTAAAGTTAGTCAGGGAATCAATTACGGTGCCAAGATTGATTTATTTACACACCTCAGACAGCTCTTTGGTGTCCAGCTTTATGCCAAAGCTTTGAGCTGTTTTCATATCCTCACAAGCTGCCTTCAAGTCGCCGAGACGTTGCTGAGCCAGAGCGCGGCAATGGTATGCATATCCGAATTCCGGAAGGTGTGTAATTGCTATGGTATAATCTTCATGAGCATCTTTTGCCCGATTGAGCTTCATCATTAAATTACCTCGTTGCACCCAGGCCTGCGCATTATCATCTTTAATTTTGATGGATTCGGTTAAGTCAGCAAGGGCTCCATTTAGATCTTTTGTCTTTTCTTTCAATAGACCACGCCTTAGCCAGATATCGGGGTTGTTGGGATCCAAATGAATTGAAGAGTTATAATCTGTCATTGCTTTTGTGAGATCACCTTGCGCAGTATAATTGATGGCACGTGCTGTATAAAAGTGGGCCTCTTGCGGATTACGCTCAATCGCTTCGGTCAATAGTTTTTCCATCTCCTTTAGGTTTCCTTTTTTAGCCGAAAGTACTGCAAGATTATGGCGGGCAAGGCTTCCTTCAGGATTGAGTACCAGCGCTTTTTGGTAATCCGCAATCGCCTTCAACGTATCGTACATTTCCTGCCGAGCCCATCCACGGTTAATGAAAAACTCCGGATTTTTCGGGTCAAGTTTAATTGCAGAGTCTAAATACTGGACAGCCCGTTTGTAATCCTTCATCTTCGTATCCACAAGCCCAAGGTAATTCAGCACAGACGAGGTCATGTTACTTTGAGTAGACGCAACGGGACTGCCACTTTCCTTGTCTATTGCAAAGAATAAGGACTTGGTTTCGCCGGGAGGCGCCGTGAGCAACTGTAAAAAATCTTCACGCGCTGTTGCCCACTGCGCTTGTTGATATCTCAAAAGTGCACGAGAAAAAAGAGCATCAGTATTTTGAGGTTTTGATTCAAGGTATATGCTAAAATCAGTCATCGCACCTTTTGTGTCGCCAAGAGATTCGCGCACATGCGCTCTCGAATAATAGGCTTCTGTAAAATACGGATCGAGCCTTAGACATTCATTGAAATGCGCCAAGGCCGTCTTGTAAGATTGCGCATCCATTGCTTCTTCACCCTTTTGAAAATAATAGCTCGCATTCTTCTTTTCATGTTGCGAAACTGCTGCAGAACAAATTCCAAAGAGTGCGAATCCGAGAAAGACGCCGCGCATTGAAGTCATAAAGTAAATTTGCTAAATAAATTCAAAAGGGCACAATCAAAGGGGTGCCAATAAGACCATTGGCTAATTCGTTTTATTTTCTGGCTTCGTTTTTGCGTTACATTTGCCTTGCAATGAAGAAAATAGATAAACTCATTTTATCATCATTTCTGGGCCCATTTGTGCTCACCTTCTTGGTTGTTGTCTTTATACTGTTGCTGCAGAACATGCTCAAGTATTTTGACGACATCATCGGTAAAGACCTGGGGTGGGATGTGATCGGTACGTTGCTTTTTTACTTTGCTGTTTCCATGACGCCACTGGCATTGCCGCTGGCCGTACTTCTTTCGTCCTTGATTACCTACGGAAATTTGGGAGAGCATTTTGAACTTACGGCTGTAAAGAGCCTCGGCATCTCAATGGTACGAAGTCTGGCGCCGATTTTTGTCTTCACCCTATTGATTACCTACGTAGCCTACCTCGCCAATAATTACATGGTTCCTAAAGCTGCGCTTGAAACCTACAGCTTATTGTACGACATCAAGCAAAAGAAACCCGGCCTCGACCTGCGTGAAGGTGCTTTTTACAGCGGTATACCTGATATCAGCATTAAGGTCTCTAAAAAATACCCCGACGGAATCACTTTAAAAGATGTAATTATCTATGATCATCGCGGACGAAATGGAAACAAGCAAGTGACCATTGCCGACTCTGGCCGTATGCTTACAATATTTAACGAACGATACCTCAAGCTTGAACTTTTCAGAGGATATAATTATGAAGAGGGTTCTAGTCAGGATATGAGCGGAGGAGGAAACCCTTCGGATGAGACTTTTAGTAAAACAAAATTTGATAAGACCGAAATTGTTTTTGACTTATCGTCATTCGGGCTTAACCGAACGGATAAGAAATGGTTTGCCAGTAATCGCATCATGCGAAATATGGCCGAGTTGCAATTGGATATGGATTCGGTAAACAAAGAAATAAAGGGGCAGCAATTGGGTATTTATAACATGCAAGCTTCTTTCTTCAATTTTCATTTTAAAAAAGATTCGGTGGTTATGCCAAAAGAGTTAAAAGCCTTCAAACGCAGTAAAGACTCACTCAACAATGCCCGTCGAAAAGATACAACCAAAGCAGCCCCTCCACTGCGTTATGAACTGCCACCTAGCGCTGGATTGTCTGCGACCAGAAAGATCAGTGTTCCCCAAACGATTAGGCCAAGGGATATAAAAATGTCAGACAGCTTATTTAACTGGGAAACCAATGGAATGATCATAACGAGTGCTATCAATAGGGCGCGGATGGCTAAAAGCCAAATTCAAAATTTGAATACCAATATTGAAAGCTATCGGTATGAGTACCGCGTGTTTGAAATTCAATGGCATAAAATCATAGCTAATTCCATTGCCTGTATTGCCATGTTTTTGATTGGAGCTCCATTGGGAGCGATTATTAAAAAAGGCGGGCTGGGGGTGCCCGTGCTTGCTTCCATATTATTCTTCATCATTTTTTATATTCTGAGCCTCATGGGTGAAAAATGGGCTCGCTCAGAAGCACTTCCTATACTTGTGGGTATGTGGATGTCTAATGCCATTCTGTTTGCGATTGGACTGCTTTTCTTGCGTCAGGCGCGTGCCGATGCCCGACTTTTTGATGCCGATTTTTACAATGTCATGATTGATAAGCTTAGACAGCGCTTTAAGCTAGCTTTCAAATTAAAATCCAAGACCGCCTGATTTGGAAATTCTTCAGGTTTGTCATATTTTTGCGCGATTAAAAAAGGATAAAAAGCAAAATTTAAAGCAGATGTACCTTACCGCAGCCGTAAAACAAGAGTTATTCAGCAAACACGGGTTTGCTAAAAAGAAAGCCGACACCGGTTCTCCAGAATCGCAAGTTGCCCTGTTTACTCATAGAATTAACTATTTGACCGGGCACTTGAAGACTAACAAAAAAGACTATTCTACGCAGCAGGGGCTGCTCAGGCTGGTAGGCCAGCGCAAGAGAATACTAAATTACCTCCAGCGAACTGATATTGAAAGATATCGCGCTATCCTTACGGAGCTAGATCTTAGAAAATAATTTTTTCACAAGCATTACAGGGAACCCAAAGAAAGGTTCCCTTTTCGCTTTTATTTAAACCCGAAGTCGATTCAATCGGCTTCACCCACTTATTATGAAACCAACCGTAATTTCAAAAACCTGTAAGCTGCCCGATGGCCGCGAAATCACTATTGAGACAGGTAAACTTGCACGCCAAGCCGATGGTTCGGTTGTGCTGCGCATGGGTAATACAATGCTTCTTGCTACAGTTGTGGCAAATGTAGAACATAAAGAAGGTGCAGATTTTCTTCCATTGTCTGTTGACTATCAGGAAAAATTTGCGTCGACCGGAAAAATCCCCGGAGGCTTTTTAAAACGCGAAGGCCGGCTTTCGGATTACGAAATATTGATCAGCCGTTTGGTTGACCGTGCTATTCGTCCTCTTTTTCCAGACGATTACCATGCTGAAACACAGGTGAACATCCAACTGATTTCAGGTGATCACAATGCATTGCCTGATTCATTAGCTGCATTTGCCGCTTCGGCTGCATTGTCAGTTTCAGATATTCCGTTTCAAGGCCCTATTTCAGAAGTACGTGTTGCACGTGTTGATGGTCAGTACATTATCAGTCCTACATTAGAGCAAAAAAACAAGGCTGACCTTGACTTCATTGTTGCCGCTTCTATTGAAAACATTCTAATGGTAGAAGGCGAGTGCAAGGAGATCAGTGAAAACGATATGCTGGAAGCCCTAAAGCTTGCTCACGAAGCCATCAAAGCCCAGTGCCAATTGCAAATCGAGTTGACGCAAGCTGTTGGCAAAACGCAAAAAAGGACATACGAGCACGAAGTAAAGGATGAGAATTTCCGTGTAGAGCTTCATAAGCTTTTGTATGATAAAGTTTACGCAGTTGCGAGAAAGCAATTGACCAGCAAGCATGACCGCTCAGAGCTTTTCGGACAGATAGTGGAGGAATACATTGGTGCTTTGCCTGAGGACACCACTGTTAATAAAGACCTAGTTAAGAAATACTATAAGGAAATTCAGAAGAAGGCTTGCCGCGATTTAGTACTCAACGAAAAAGTGAGATTAGATGGCCGTAAGACAACAGAGATCAGACCGATCTGGTCTGAAGTAGATTACCTTCCTTCAGCTCACGGATCAGCCATATTTACACGTGGCGAAACACAATCATTGACAACTGCCACATTGGGAACAAAACTGGATGAGCAGATGATCGACGGAGCAATGTTTGATGGCAACAACAAATTCATTCTCCATTATAACTTCCCAGGCTTTTCTACAGGTGAAGTAAAACCCAACCGTGGCCCAGGTCGCAGAGAAGTGGGTCATGGTAATTTGGCAATGCGCGCGCTCAAACAAGTGCTGCCAAATATGGACGAAAGCCCGTACACCATCCGGGTAGTATCTGATATTTTGGAATCGAATGGTTCATCCTCAATGGCTACGGTTTGCGCAGGCTCACTTGCTTTAATGGATGCTGGTATTCAAATCAAAGCTCCTGTGTCCGGGATTGCTATGGGTATGATCTCAGACAGCACAACCAAGAAATACGCAATCCTTTCAGATATCTTAGGTGATGAAGATCATCTGGGTGACATGGATTTTAAGGTTACCGGTACTGAAAAAGGGATCACCGCTTGCCAGATGGATTTGAAAGTTGATGGACTTACATATGAAGTATTGAGTGAAGCATTGCATCAGGCAAAGGAGGGACGTTTGCATATTCTTAACGAAATGAAGAAGTCGCTCACGGCTCCCAAACCTGATTTGAAACCTCATGCTCCCCGTGCGATAACAATCACCATCGACAAAGATTTGATTGGTGCAGTAATCGGTCCTGGTGGAAAAGTAGTGCAAGACATACAAAAGACTACCGGCGCCACTGTAGTGATTGAAGAAGTTGGCAACAAAGGCTTGGTGAACATTTTTGCTACTGACCAAACCGTAATGGATGCTGCTGTAAAACGAGTGAAGGCAATCGTAGCCGTTCCTGAAGTTGGCGAAGTCTATTCTGGTGTGGTAAAATCAATAATGCCATTCGGTGCATTTGTAGAATTTATGCCAGGCAAAGACGGATTGCTTCATATTTCAGAGATCAAATGGGAACGCCTCGAAACAATGGATGGCGTGCTCCAGGTTGGTGAAGAAGTGAAGGTGAAATTGATAGAAGTCGATAAAAAAACAGGCAAATTCAGGTTATCTCGTAAGGTTTTGTTGCCAAAAGCATCTAAACAGGAAGAGACACCCGCTGCCTAACTAATTGGCACGATTGTTTTTTGATATTTCTGAGAGAGTATCTTGATTTTTTCTGGAACTTATTTATAAATTTCACGTGTTTGATTAAACGATTGTATAGAATCCGATGAGACAACTTAAGATCAGCAAACAGATTACCAACCGCGAAAGCCAGTCGCTGGATAAGTATTTGCAAGAGATTGGAAAAGTGGACCTGCTTACGCCCGATGAAGAAGTGGAGTTGGCAAAGCGTATTAAAGAAGGTGATCAAATTGCCCTTGAAAAACTAACCAAAGCCAATCTGCGCTTTGTTGTGTCTGTAGCCAAGCAGTATCAAAATCAAGGGCTTTCCCTTGGCGATTTAATTAATGAAGGTAATCTGGGTTTGATTAAAGCTGCACAAAGATTTGATGAGACTCGCGGTTTTAAGTTTATTTCATACGCAGTGTGGTGGATTCGGCAGTCGATTCTTCAGGCGTTGGCAGAACAATCACGTATTGTACGCTTGCCGCTGAATCGAGTTGGCTCTTTAAATAAGATATCAAAAACATTTTCTGAGTTAGAACAAAAATATGAACGTGAGCCTTCTCCGGAAGAGCTTGCGGAAGTCTTGGAAGTAACAACTGCAGAAGTGGTTGATACTATGAAAATTTCTGGCCGTCATGTATCCATGGATGCACCGTTTGTTCAGGGCGAAGAAAACAGTTTGCTTGACGTTCTTGAAAATGATAGTGAAGAGACCCCTGATTCGGGCTTGATGACCGACTCTTTGCGCAGAGAAGTGCAACGTGCGCTATCAACTTTGACACAGCGCGAAGCGGATGTAATCACTTTGTATTTTGGCCTCAATGGCGAGCATGCAATGACGTTGGAAGAGATTGGCGAGAAATTCAGTTTAACCAGAGAGCGGGTTCGTCAGATCAAAGAGAAAGCCATCCGCAGGCTGCGCCACACCAGCAGGAGCAAGGCCTTGAAGCCTTACCTGGGTTAAAAATGAATTGAATTAATAGAAATTCGGGTCTCAATCAGTTGAGACCTTTTTTTGTCCAAATGGAAAAAGTATGAACAATTCTGAAAAAGTGAAGGTTTTAATCATCGGCTCCGGTCCTGCCGGATATACAGCCGCTATATACGCTGCACGTGCCGGACTGACTCCGGTGCTTTACACTGGTGGTCAGCCAGGTGGCCAATTGACAACAACTAATGATGTAGAAAATTTTCCGGGATACCCTGACGGAATTAATGGCCCGCAAATGATGATAGACTTGCAAAAACAAGCGGAGCGATTTGGCACTAAGGTTAATTATGGATTAGTTACTGCTGTCGATTTTTCAGTTTACCCACTGAAAGTAACAGTAGATGAAAAACAAATAGTAGAAGCGGAGTCTTTGATCATAGCGACTGGTGCTACGGCAAAATATCTGGGATTACCATCGGAAGAACATTACGCTAACCGTGGTGTGTCTGCATGTGCAGTTTGTGACGGCTATTTTTATCGGGGCAAAGAAGTTGCTGTAGTTGGTGCAGGCGATTCTGCTGCAGAAGAATCAACTTATCTTTCAAAGCTTTGTACGAAAGTCCATTTGATTGTCAGACGAAGCGAAATGCGCGCCTCCAAAATCATGCAACATCGCGTTATGAATACCCCCAACATCGAGATCCATTGGAATACTGAAACAGAAGAAATTTTGGGTGACGAAAGCGGAGTAAATGCGGTACGCGTAATCACTAATGGAGAAAAGAAAGTAATTCCGGTTCAGGGTTTCTTCCTCGCGATCGGCCACAAGCCAAACACTGATATTTTCAAGGGTAAACTTGACATGGACGAAGCTGGTTATTTGAAAGTAGAAGGTGGCTCGACCAGAACAAATGTAGAAGGCGTATTTGCTGTGGGAGATGTTGCCGACAGGATATACCGCCAGGCAATTACCGCGGCTGGTACCGGATGTATGGGTGCCTTAGATGCCGAAAAATTCCTATCAGAGAAGGAAACAGAGATTCTAGCGAAATAAGTGATGAAAATAGATATTCTGGTACTCGCTGCACACCCCGATGATGCGGAAATAAGCTGCGGCGGAACTATTGCCAAGCATATTTCGATGGGCCTGAAAGTTGGTGTAGTCGATCTTACCAGAGGAGAACTTGGCACCCGTGGCACAGCACAAATCCGCGACCAGGAAGCAGCAGCGTCATCAAAGATACTTGGCCTAACAGTTCGGGAAAACCTTGGACTAAGAGACGGGTTCTTCAAAAACTCCGAAGAAGACCAATTAAGAGTGGTGGCCGCTATACGCAAATGCCAGCCCGAAATCATTTTAACAAACGCAACCCACGATCGTCACCCGGACCATGGCCGGGCTGCGGAGCTGGTCTACGAATCTTCTTTTTTGGCAGGGCTTGTAAAAGTGGAAACTAAAGACCAAGGCAAGATTCAGTCGCCATGGCGCCCTAAAGCGGTTTATCATTTTATTCAAAGCCAATACATTCATCCCGATCTTGTAGTCGATGTCTCCGACTTTTGGGAAAAGAAATTAGAAGCGCTCCGTGCTTATAAATCTCAGTTCTTTGATCCGCAAAGCAAAGAGCCGGAGACCTTTATTTCCAGTCCGAGCTTTATGAAATTGATAGAGTCTCATGGTCAGGAAATGGGAAATGCTATTGGCACAAAGTATGGTGAAGGGTTTACTGTGAGGAGATACCTTGGTGTAAAAAATCTCTTCGATTTAATATAACAATCCACTCCGCAAAATCAGGGAGCAAGGCGATGTGCTTGCCATTTGCCATCCACTTTTAGAAACGCGATTCTGTCATGCAGCCGATTTGGGCGGCCTTGCCAAAATTCAATTTGGACAGGATCAACTTCAAAACCTCCCCATTGATTGGGCTTAGGTAATTTTTCTACTCCTTCAAATTTTTTTCTTATTTCATCGACCCGGCTTTCGAGAATTTCCCTTCCAGAAATGATTGCACTCTGAGGCGATGCCCATGCACCGACCTGACTTTCGCGTGGCCTGCTTTGAAAGTATTTTTCTGATGAAGTGATATCCGTTCGCGAAGCAAATCCCTCAATGCGAACCTGGCGTTCTAATTCAGGCCAGAAGAAGGTGAGGGCGCACGCCGGGTTTTGCTCCAGCTCTTTTCCTTTGGCACTTTGATAGTTAGTATAGAAAATAAATTTTCCACTCTCGACGCCTTTTAGCAAAACTATACGAGCAGAAGGCCTTCCGTTCTCAGATACCGTAGATAACGTGAGAGCATTTGGTTCGGACACCTGAGAAGCCTGAGCTTCATCGAACCATAGCCCAAATTGCAGGATAGGGTCTTTATTTATACTACCTATTTCAAGCGTGGATTTGGAGTAATCTTTTCGTATATCAGCTATTGATTTCAAAAGAGTTGGTGTTGATGTAAAAAAAAGTTTGATTTGGAAAATTTTTGGGTTCACTCAACTTTAAAATATCGTCGAACCTTCAGCAATTTACTGACGTTTTTACGAACAACTATGGATTTTTTCGATTACTCAAATAAACTGAAGCCAAAGGCCGGCCGGCTTCTTGTTTCTGAGCCATATTTGCCAGATCCGAATTTTGAGAGGACAATTATTCTTCTCTGCGAAAATAATGACGAAGGAACCGTTGGATTTATATTAAACAAGCCCTCATTATCCAAGCTTGGAGAGTTGATTCAGGATTTAAAACAGTTCGAAAACCCAGTGGATATTGGCGGACCCGTTCAACAAGATACATTGCACTACATTCATAGTTGCCCCAATATTGATGGCGCCGTTGAAGTAGTAGATGGAATATACTGGGGTGGTGAGTTTGATCAACTAATTTCCAAATTAGAAACGGGGCAGCTACAGTCGAGCGAAATAAAGTTTTTTCTGGGATACAGCGGGTGGTCGCCTGGACAATTGGAGGAGGAATTGAAATTAAATTCATGGATTGTGAGTGGGCAAGTATCGAAAGAGTTGATTTTTGAAACAGAGCCGGAATTAATGTGGAAGAAAACACTACAAGAGATGGGCGGGCGTTTTTCTATGTACTCGAATTACCCTGTAGACCCGACGATGAATTGAATCATTTTAGGTATTTTTACAATTTATAAAACGTGATGGAAAACGGGAGTGAGATGCACGAAGACAAAGAGGCAGTCATTGTAGGCACAGAATTGCCAAATACTAATGGGTCGACTGTTTTGGACGATAGTCATAGGCATGGCTTTGAGACGGTTGATGAGAAAGAACTGACCATTGATTTGCATGACGAACTTAAACCCGTTGATTATACCGGTTTTAGTAAGCAAGACTTTGTCGGACTTCTAAAAGAAGCAGCAGCCAATAACGATTTCAAAAAAGCAGATGAGCTCATCCGCGAGATCAAGCCGCTATTTGATGAAATCCGTCACCGCGAACGAGCGGAAGCACTGGCACGTTTTAAGTTGGATAACGGCATTGAAGAAGACTTTGAATATAAAGGAGATGAGTGGGACAGCGCGTTTGAAATCTATCTTAAGTCAATTCGTGATAATCGTCAGCGCCATTTCCGTGAGATAGAGGAGCAGAAGAACAATAATCTCCAAACAAAGACCAATCTATTGGAGCGCCTCCGGCAACTTGCTGACGGTGAAGACACAGAACACTCATTACGTCTTTTTAAAGATATTCAGAAAGAATGGAAGGCTGTTGGTCAGGTTCCGCAATCTCAGCTTAAGACTCTGTGGGCAAACTATAACGCATTAGTAGATCGCTTCTATGATCAACGTAGCATTTACTTTGAACTGAAGGAACTGGATCGTAAACGAAACCTAGAGGTTAAACAAGAACTGTGTGCACGGGCCGAACGCCTTTTATCTGAAGAAAGGATTAGTGAAGCGGTAAAGGAATTGAATGAACTGCATAATGAGTTTCGCTACATCGGCCCTGTGCCTTTGGAAGACAAAGATGCGATATGGCTAAAGTTCAAGGCTGCCTCTGACGCCATTTATGCTAAACGCGATGCCGCGCTGGTCAATCTGCAGCATGAATTGCAAAATAATCTTCAGACGAAGGAAAGGATCAATGAGGAAGTTGCTGTGTTTGCAGCATTTCAAACTGACCGGATCAAAGAATGGAATTTGAAGACTAAGGACATTATTGCATTACAAAAGCAATGGGAATCGGTTGGCGGTGTGCCCCGGGCAAAAATTCGTGAGGTAAACAAAAAATTCTGGAACGCTTTTAAGGCATTTTTTCACAACAAGAATGTTTTCTTCAAGAAATTAGATGAAGAGCGTACCAAGAATCTGCAACTGAAAACTGAAATCGTCAATCGGGCAGTTGAACTTAAAGACAGTAAGGAATGGGAGAAGGCCTCGCATGAGTTGAAAGAATTGCAGGTAAAATGGAAAGAAATTGGCCCCGTTCCTGAAAAACAACGGGAAAAGATTTTCCAGCAGTTTAAAGAAGCCTGTGACTTCTTCTTCAATCAACTTAGGTCTTTGGCTGATAAAGAGGCACATGAACAGAATGAGAACCTGACAAAAAAGGAGACCATCATTTCCTTGTTAAAGAAAATAGCCGACGAAAAGAGCGGGTCGTTAACTGAAGTTCGTGAACTGCAGAGTCAGTTTATGGCCATTGGGTTTGTTCCCAAGCGAGATGTAGCTACGCTGAAGAGTCGGTTTTCTGAAACTCTGTCAAAGGCCATCGAGGCTTTACCGGGTCTTGCCGATGATGAGCGCGACAGTGCTGCCCTGGAAGCCCAACTCAGCAACATGCGCCAAGGGCCACAAGCCGAAAAGAAGATACATCACAAAGAATACATTCTTCGGAAGCAAATTGCCAAAGCCGAAAACGACATTGCGATTTTGCGTAACAATCTTGAGTTTTTTGGCCGTTCTAAGAATGCCGAAAAATTCAAAGAAGAGTTTAATGCGAAAATCACACAAGCTGGCACAGATTTGCAGCATTTGAAAAAGCAGTTACAAATATTGCAGGCTTCTGTCTAAACATTTGTAAAGCTGTCAACTTCCGCTATTTTTGCACCTCAATTTGCCTCCTTAGCTCAGCTGGTAGAGCAACTGACTTGTAATCAGTAGGTCGCTGGTTCGATTCCGGCAGGGGGCTCATCTACAAAAAGCAGCTATTAAGCTGCTTTTTTAGTTTCATAGTCAGGTGCACTCGAGCGTGTACTTTAAAAAGCCGCTTTAGAATCTAATGCCATAAGTCTGTTCAATTCAGTCAGGTTATCCCATCTGTTTTGAAAAAAGTATATCTTCGTTATCCATTCCTTAACGAGGCAGCTGCTAAACTTTGTTAATTTTAGAATCGGAGCAAACTTCAAGACCTGAATTTAAATTGCTGCATCAACTGCTTCTGATCATAAAGCCCCAAACTATCACGAAATGACAACTAACGGTAGATACCGCGTAATAATTGAAAATGTTCAGCCTATTGTGGATAACGGTCTTCATCCTGCAAAGCTCACTATTGGCGAGCGCGTTGATGTCACAGCGGCTATTTTCAGTGATGGTCACGACCACATTCGGGCTGCCGTGATGTATAAAAAAGGAAAAGAAGGGAAATGGGCAGAGGTGGCCATGAAACACACATCCAACGATGAATGGATTGCGTCTTTCTATCTGAATGAAAAAGGAGAATATTTTTTTACAGTACAAGCATGGGTTGATCACTTTGAGACATGGCACGATGGCTTCATAAAAAAATCGGAAGCTAAACTGGACCTAAAGGTTGAATTACTGGAGGGCGTTGTCATTCTAAAAAAATTGAGCAAAAATAACCCTGAGCTGATTTCAGTAACGCGAAAATTGGAAGAAGCAAAATACGCTCAAGCTATTGACCTGGTCAAAGATGAAAACTTCTCTGCTCTTGTTAGGGCAAACCCGTTAAAAGAGATTGTTACGGAGCACGGAGCTGAGTATTCAATAATAGTAGAGCCGGTAAAGGCCAACTTTAGTGCATGGTACGAATTCTTCCCCAGGTCGGCCTCTCTCGAGCCCGGCAAGCACGGTACCTTCAAGGATTGCCAGAGGCTATTGCCGCGTATTGCCTCAATGGGTTTTGACGTAATCTACTTTCCCCCAATTCATCCAATCGGAAAGATACATCGCAAGGGAAAGAACAATAATGTGCGTGCAACCTCTGAGGAGCCAGGTTCGCCTTGGGCTATTGGAAGTGATGAAGGCGGGCATAAATCTTTATTGCAGGCACTCGGTAGTCTGGACGATTTCAAAAGACTGATTGCCGAAGCTAAGAAGCTGAATATTGATATTGCCATGGACATTGCGTTCCAGTGTGCTCCCGATCATCCTTATGTAAAAGCACATCCGGAGTGGTTCATGCAGCGGCCCGACGGATCGATTCAGTATGCCGAAAACCCCCCTAAGAAATATCAGGATATTTATCCCTTCAATTTTGAATCAGAAAATTGGGAGTCATTATGGGAAGAACTTAAGTCAGTCTTTCTTTACTGGGTTGATCAGGGCGTGAAAATTTTTCGAGTTGATAATCCTCACACCAAACCGATTCCCTTTTGGGAGTGGGTAATTGCAGAAGTGAAGAAAAAAGACCCTGACGTTATCTTTCTGTCGGAAGCATTCACTCGGCCAAAGATCATGGCGTCCTTGGCGAAAATCGGTTTCACACAGTCGTACACCTATTTCACCTGGCGAGTTACAAAGTCAGAGTTGATTACCTACATGGACGAGTTGATAACCAGCCCTTCAAGAAATTATTTCAGGCCAAACTTCTGGCCAACCACTCCCGATATTTTACCCTACCACCTTCAATATAAAGGGGAAAATAGCTTCATTCTGCGCTTTGCCTTGGCTGCAACATTAAGTTCAAACTATGGCGTGTATGGAGCAGCTTACGAGTTTTATGAGAATAAGCCGATCACTGACAAAGAAGAGTTTGTCGATTCTGAGAAATATGAGATACGTCATTACGATTGGAAGCGCACCAACCGAATGACGGATATTATGACGATGATTAACAAGGCACGCAAAGAGAACAAAGCCTTGCAATCCACATGGAATATTCAGTTCTGTACGATAGAGAACAGTAATTTAATTGCGTATCTCAAGTGCACTGATGATTTGTCCAATATCATCCTTACGGTTGTTAACCTTGATCCTGACTCTTCGCAATCGGGATATGTGCAATTGCCGAAAGTAAAATTGAAGTTAAGCGATAAAATCAATGTTAAATTGACCGATCTTATTACCGAAGAGAACTACACCTGGGCACAGGAGTGGAATTTTGTTGAAGTCAATCCGAACAAAATGCCTTTCCATTTGTTTAAATTAACGGTTCAAGAATCCAATATGTAATGGCTGCAAAAACAAAAGGAGATCCGTTATGGTTTAAAGACGCTGTCATTTATGAAGTAAGTGTACGCGCATTTTGCGACAGTAATGGCGACGGTATAGGCGACTTTCAGGGTCTGATTTCAAAACTGGATTACCTTGAGGACTTGGGTGTGAATACCATTTGGCTCATGCCTTTTTTTCCTTCTCCTCTAAAAGATGATGGATTTGATGTAGCAGAGTATTGCGATATTCATCCCGATTACGGAACACTTTCCGACTTCAAGGAATTTCTGAAAGATGCCCATAACCGTGGCCTGAAGGTGATCACCGAGCTTGTATTAAATCATACTTCAGATCAGCACCCATGGTTTCAAAAATCAAGAAAAGCAAGGCCAGGTTCGCGATACAAGGATTACTATGTATGGAATAACAATACCGAGCGCTACAAAGAAGCGCGTGTAATTTTTGCAGCTAACCAGGATAACTGGGCTTGGGATGTTGGTGCGAAGGCCTATTACTGGCATCGGTTTTACAGACACCAGCCCGAACTCAATTTTGAAAACCCCGAAGTTCAATTGGAGATGATCAAGGTGATCGATTTCTGGATGAAGATTGGGGTAGATGGATTCAGACTGGCATCTGTTCCATTTCTATTTGAAGAAGAAGGAACGAATTGCGAAAATCTACCGCAGACGCATGCCTTCATTAAAAAATTGCGCACCCATATTGACAAACATTACAATGATCGTATTCTGATAGCCGAAGCCAATTTGTGGCCCGAAGATGCTGCAGAATATTTCGGAAAAGGGCAGGAGTGTCACATGTGCTTTAATTATCCGCTGATGCCAAGGTTATTTCTGGGGCTCAGGACGGAAGACAGTTATCCGATCATCGATATTTTTGATCAAACTCCGGATACTCCGCTTAACAGTCAATGGGCAATTTTTTTGCGCAACCACGATGAAATTGGGTTGGAGATGGTAACCGAGGAAGAAAAGGATTATCTGTTCAAGGCTTATGCTATCGATCCCAACATGAAGCATAACCTGGGCATTCGCCGGAGGCTTGCTCCGCTCCTGAACAATGACCGGAGAAAAATGGAGTTACTCTATTCATTACTGTTCTCACTTCCTGGTACGCCTGTGTTGTACTATGGAGATGAGATCGGGATGGGTGATAATATTTATTTAGGCGACCGGTTTGGCGTACGTACTCCGATGCAGTGGAACATGAACATCAACTCGGGTTTTTCTACGGCCAATCCTCAGAAACTTTTCTTACCGATTATAACCGATCCTGTCTATCGATTTGAGTCGGTGAACGTGGCGATGCAGGAAGAGAACCCCTCTTCTTTAATGTGGTGGCTCAAGAATGTTTTGGCTATGCGCAAAAGGCTCAATATTTTTGGGCGTGGTGATTTAACATTCATTGAAAGTTCAAATGCAAAGGTTCTGTGCTTTGCGAGAGGGCACAAAAATCAAAAGGTGGTCGTTGTTGCCAATCTCTCTCAGTTTTCACAAGCCACCACATTAGATTTTTCTGCATTTAAGGACTGTGATGTCACCGAAGTCTTTAGTCAGAATCGATTCAATAGTGTGATTGATGGTGAATACCCTATTACTATCGGGCCTTACGGCTATTTCTGGTTTCAGGTAGATGCATCGGAGAAGAAAGAAGCAATCTCTTCTTCGGGCGAGTTGGCTTTATTTCAATCTGATCTCTCCTGGGAGCGTACTTTTTCAGATTATGAAAATGTACGATTCCTTGAGCGGAAAGTGCTTCAGCCTTTTATGCGCAAGTGCCGTTGGTTTGGTGGAAAGGCACGCACGGTCAGCAAAGTCGGCATCCATAAGATCATTCCATTAAAAACAGATGAGGACACACATTACCTTACGGTGATCGAAGTGCATTATGTTCAGCGGCTGCCTGAATTATATTTCCTTCCAATTTTCTTTGCTTCTTCCGACACACTTTTCGATAAAGTAGAATACACAGCTCAAAGCGTGATTTGCAGGGCTGAGCTACAGGGCAAGACGGGGTTCCTGATCGATAGTAATTATGACCGCGACTTCCGTGATTTCCTTTTCCGTGCCATGGAAAAAAAGGTGCGCGTGAAAGATGACGATGGAACCCTTGAGTTTAATTCAAGCATCTATGTAAAACTTAATGCTAAGGAAGTAGATTCAAAAATCTTAAAAGCGGATCAGAGTAACACAGCCATTATTTACAACGACCAATATTTTTTCAAATTCTACCGCAAAGTAGAAACAGAGATTAACCCCGACTTGGAGATCGTTCGGTTTCTTTCTGAGAATACCAGCTTTAGCAACTCACCAAAATACGCCGGCAGTATTGAATATAAGGACAACGAAGGGAACGTGATCGTATTTGGATTGCTACAAGAGAAAGTGGAAAATCAGGGTGACAGCTGGATGATGACTACTGATTCGGTCGGGCGTTTTTATGAGCGCGTGATGATGAAAGCCAAAAAAGAAAAACTCCCTAAGCTTGTCAATAAATCGGCGATCACGTTCGAAGAAGCACCCGAATTGATTCAGGAATTTATAGGGCGCGGGTTTTACGAACGTGTGGTACGGCTTGGCCAACGTACTGCCGAGATGCATCTGGCACTTGCTTCCGACAAAACAGACCCGGCTTTTGCGCCGGAATATTTCTCTGCCAATTATCAGCGCTCGTTGTATTCAGCGCTTCGCAAGTTGGTACGAGACAGGCTCAAGCTTTTAGAGCAATCGTTGCCAAAGCTGCATCATCAAACACAGATTTTGGCAAAGGAAATTTTAGGCAAAGAGGATGAGATTCTCGACTACTTCGCTGAAGTTTATAAAGTGCGCCTAACTTCAATAAAAACACGGATTCACGGCGACTTTCATTTGGGGCAGGTCCTCTTTACAGGAAAAGATTTTGTGATTATAGATTTTGAAGGCGAGCCCGGCTTTAGTTTTAGTGAACGAAGGCTAAAGAAGAACCCGCTCAAAGATGTTGCCGGTATGATGAGATCGTTTCATTATGCAGCCTTCGGAAAAATCTTATTAAATGAGAACTACCGCGAGAAAGACCTTGAGTTCCTGGGACAGTGGGCTGAACAATGGCAACACTATGTTAGTCGTTTTTATATGGGCGCTTACATGGAGCGAGCCGGAATGGGCAAGAGCCTGTCTGAAGGAGATGACACGTTGATGCGTGTGTACTTGTTGGAAAAAGCGATTTACGAACTTGGATATGAACTTAATGGCCGACCGGATTGGGTAATCATTCCGCTGCGCGGAATTCAGTATCAACTCAACAGGTTTGCAATGGAGCGGGAAACAAAGAAATAGGCAGTTCAAAAGAAAACACATGGCAAAGACTTCCTCAAACGAAAGCAAAACGGAAAGCTTCAGCTTGCTTACCGATTTTGATATCCACCTTTTCAGAAGTGGGAAGCATTACAAACTTCATCAAAAGTTAGGTGCGCACGCATCAAGCTTTAATGGAAAGCAAGGCACCTACTTTGCCGTGTGGGCACCCAACGCGAAATCAGTTTCAGTAATTGGTAATTTCAATCATTGGAAAAGCGGCCAACATAACCTTACGGCTCGTTGGGATGAGTCTGGTATTTGGGAAGGTTTTTTTGAAGAATTTAAAAAAGGCGAGCATTACAAGTTTGCTATTCATTCAAACACAGGTGAGTACCTCGAAAAGGCCGATCCGTTTGCATTTTATGCTGAGGTAGCTCCAAAGACAGCGTCTATCGTTTGGGACCACGACTATTCGTGGAACGATAACGAATGGATGAGTCAGAGGAAACGTGATGCTGCTAAAGCGAAACCGTATTCTGTTTACGAAGTCCATTTGGGAAGCTGGCGCAGGCGGCATGAAGATGGCAATCGATCGCTGAGCTATAAGGAGATGACTACAGAGCTGGTCTCATACGTAAAGGAGGCGGGGTTCACTCATGTTGAATTTCTGCCGGTGATGGAGCATCCCTTTTTTGGCTCGTGGGGATATCAGATTACAGGCTACTTTGCACCAACCAGTCGGTTTGGAACTCCGCAAGAGTTTATGGAGTTGGTCGACGCATTTCATAAAGCCGGAGTCGGAGTAATTCTGGATTGGGTCCCTTCACATTTTCCCGGCGATGCACATGGGCTTTACAAATTTGATGGCACCAATTTATACGAGCACGCAGATCCTCGCAAGGGTTTTCACCCCGATTGGAGCAGTTACATTTACAACTATGGGCGCAACGAAGTGCGGTCGTTCCTGATCAGCAATGCATTATTCTGGCTTGAACATTTTCATATTGACGGTCTTCGTGTTGACGCTGTTGCCTCAATGCTGTATCTGGATTATTCGCGCAAAGCGGGAGAGTGGGAGCCAAATCAATATGGTGGTAATGAAAATCTAGAGGCGATCAACTTTCTCAAGGAATTCAATGAAATAGTTTATGGTACATTTCCCGATGTTGTGACTATAGCCGAGGAGTCGACTGCGTGGCCTGGAGTGTCACGGCCAACTTACCTCGGTGGCCTTGGATTCGGGCAAAAATGGATGATGGGTTGGATGCACGATACGCTTCATTATTTCAAAGATGATCCGATTCATCGCAAGTATCATCAAAATGCGATCACATTCAGCATTATGTACGCCTTCACGGAAAGTTTCATGCTCCCGCTTTCGCATGATGAAGTTGTTCATGGCAAAGGCTCACTCATCGGGCGCATGCCTGGTGATGAATGGAAACGTTTTGCCAACCTCCGACTCATGTACACCTATATGTTCATGCATCCTTGCGCGAAACTTTTATTCATGGGTGCAGAATTTGGTCAGACATCAGAGTGGAATCATGATAGCAGCTTGAGTTGGCATTTATTGGACCATGATCTGCACAAGGGAGTGCTGAGAGTGATACAGGATCTTAATGCGCTTTATAAATCGGAGACTGCATTATACCAATTTCAGTTTACAGATAAAGGGTTCGAATGGATTGATTATTCCGACAGTGAGAACAGCGTAATTGTTTTTATGCGCAAGAGCGAATCCCGTAAAGAGTCGTTAATTGTAGTGTGCAACTTTACCCCCGAGGTGAGGATGCAATATCGTATTGGCGTTCCCTTCCGGGGTACATGGAAAGAGGTATTCAATTCAGATGACCTGAAATACGGTGGTAGTGGCCAACTTAATAGTAATTTGCAGACAACTTCGCCTGTAAAATTTCATGGAAAGGATTATTCTCTATCCATCACTATTCCTCCGCTCGCGATTTCGGTTTTTAAACTTAACCAGGAATTAGCTGAGTTTGAACTAGAGTAAATGATAAAACAAGTGTTAGGTTAAAATTGCAAGCTAAAAGAAACTCACGCCTTCTATTTTTGGTTATCTTGTGAGTCCATTTCGAATATAAAAACCACCATTAACACTTTGTTTGTCTTTCATGTCTTCCATTAATAATAAGTTCATCTGTATACATGGTCACTTTTATCAGCCCCCTCGTGAAAATGCATGGCTGGAAGTGATTGAAGTGCAAGACTCCGCATATCCTTACCACGACTGGAACGAACGGATAACTGCTGAGTGCTACGAGCCTAATGCGACCTCGCGCATCCTCGATGAAAACCGTGTGATCCGCGATATAGTAAATAACTACTCCAGGGTGAGCTTTAATTTCGGTCCTACCTTGCTTTCGTGGATGGAGCTCAATGCTAAAGAAACCTACGATGCTATTCTTGAGGCAGACAGAGAGAGTATAATACGTTTTGGCGGGCATGGCTCTGCTATGGCACAAGTTTATAATCACATGATTATGCCGTTGGCCAATGCGCACGACAAAGAAACCCAGGTTGTGTGGGGTATTCGGGATTTTGAAATGCGCTTTGGCCGAAAGCCCGAAGGCATGTGGCTTGCTGAAACAGCTGCCGATACAGCTACACTGGAAGTATTGGCGGAGCATGATATTAAGTTTACGGTGCTTGCTCCTCGCCAGGCCAAGGCAGTTAGAAAAATTGGTGACGAAAAATGGGATACCGTAAATGATCGATCTGTAAATACAGGGCAGGCCTATCGTTGCAATCTTCCTTCCGGAAAATCTATTTATCTTTTTTTCTACAATGGAGATATATCGCAGTCAATTGCGTTCAACGGATTGCTCAATGACGGAAAGCTATTTGCGGAAACTTTACTAAATGCACTTTCAGCAGACAAGAACGCCCAGTTAATGCACGTGGCTACTGATGGTGAAACTTATGGTCATCATCATAAGCTTGGTGATATGGCGTTGGCTTTTTGTCTTGATTACATTGAAAAAGATAAGCGAGCAACACTTACCAATTATGCCCAATTTCTGTCATTGGTTCAGCCAGTTTACGAAGCGCAAATTATCGAAGACAGTTCATGGAGCTGTGTTCATGGTATAGAGCGATGGAGGAGCGATTGTGGCTGTAATTCGGGCGGCCATGCCGGATGGAATCAAAAATGGCGGCAGCCGCTACGAGAAGCATTAGACTGGCTACGCGACACAGTAGCTGTTATTTTTGAAAAGGAGGGCGAGAAAATTTTGCGTAACTCATGGACTGCTCGCAACGATTACATTAGTGTAGTTCTTAAAAGAAGCGATGAGACCATAAAGAAATTTCTAAAGTCGCATGTTTTGGAAGAAACATCGTCTACACGAGTATTGCGGTTGATGGAGATGCAACGACATGCCATGCTGATGTACACCAGTTGCGGTTGGTTTTTTGATGAAGTTTCTGGCATTGAGACTACACAAGTAATGCAGTACGCTTGCCGCGTAATACAATTGGCTAACCAGATAGGAGAGGTAGAACTTGAAGATGAGTTTCTAAAACGCCTTGAACTAGCGCCCAGCAACATCCCTTCGCATAAAAATGCCGGAGAGGTATATAAAAAATTCGTGCTACCATCTCGCACCAACCTGAAACGAGTGGGCATGCATGTGGCGGTGTCTTCTATTTTTGAAGACGAACCTGAGTCACTCACAATTTTTAACTATAGCACGTCAAACGAGTTCTTTATCAAGAAAGAGGCAGGTGAACAAAAATTGGTGTTGGCAATCACGAATGTAAAATCACTGGTAACTCGTTCGGAAAAGAAGTTTGCTTTTGCAGTAATTTATTTGGGCAAGCACAACATCATCGGTAACATATCGCTTGACATGGAGCCGGATAAATTTGCCGGTATGCAGTTTAGAATGGTTAAAGCTTTCGAAGAAGGAAGGCTTGGAGATGTTATTGGTACGATGCAAATGTACTTTGGCCCTGAGAAATATACCATCTGGCAATTATTCAGCGATGAGAAGAGGAAAATCCTTGATTTGATTACGCAAGAGAGTATGGCTGAACTGGTAAATACCTTAAGGAAAAGCTACAACAGCGACTACCCGCTTATAACGGCACTCGCTAATAATGGCATTCCGATACCAAACACGTACAAGGCTACTTTTGAATATGTTTTGAATGCTGATTTGGTCAACTGCTTTAAGTCTGAAAAAATCAACATCAAAGAAATGGAGAGGATCGCCTCCGAATTGGACCGGTGGACTTTGAAAATCGAAGACCTTGGAAAACTTTCACGGCTGGCAGGGGAGAGTATTTACAGGGAGCTCAGGCGTATCAGCAGTGAGCGTGAGAACGTGAAGCGTATACAGCGGTTAAGCCGGATGTTTCCTTTGCTTAAAAAATTTAACCTCGAGCCCAATCTTCATAAAAGTCAAAATCTGTATTTTGAAATCTCAAAGGAAGAACAGTCGGACAAGAAGACAAGCGATTCCGAATGGCTGGATCAGTTCAAACTGCTGGGCGAAAACCTGGGCGTGAAAGTAGCCTGATACCTCTTCGGGTTTATAAAACTTCGGTTGTCGGATTAAATTCATTTTCACTTTTAGCAATAGCCAGTGTAGCTACTCCATTTCCAATAATGTTGGTGATTGCCCTGGCTTCACTCATAAACTTGTCAATGCCTAATAAAAATGCGAGTCCTTCAACAGGGATTTTGTGAATGGCGGTGAGGGTTGAGGCAAGAACAATGAATCCGCTTCCCGTTACACCGGCAGCTCCTTTGGAAGTGATCATCAAGATGCCAAGAATACCCAGCAGTTCTCCCAAACTTAAGTGAATACCATACAATTGCGCTATAAACACCACAGCCATTGATAAGTAAATGGATGTGCCGTCGAGATTGAAGGAATAACCGGTGGGCACAACTAGCCCGACTACAGATTTGCTGCAGCCCATTTTTTCCAGCTTGTTCATGAGAGGTGGCAAAGCCGCTTCAGATGAAGAAGTCGCCAGTACAATCAGGATTTCTTCTTTAATATGTTTAAGGTATTTCCAAATGCTGAAATGAAAATACCGCATAACCAACCCGAGGATTAAAGTAACAAACAGAAACATGGTGAAATAAACGCAGAGCATAAGTTTGCCCAAAGGTATCAGCGATTGAAGACCAAACTTTCCGACGGCAAATGCAATTCCGCCAAATGCGCCAAGAGGAGCGAGGTACATTACATACCTGAGAAGCTTGTAAATTAGTTTAGAGACTTTCTCGAGCTTGACGATAGCTGCTTCTTTGTGCTTGAATAAGTTCAGGGCAATGCCTGTGACAATTGCTATTGCTAAAACCTGTAAGGTAAAATTTGAAAGAAAGAAATTACCCCAATTAAATGCATGCCCGCTTTGGCTGGTGTACTTCGAAGCATCTTCAATGTGGAGCCCTTTTATATCGATCTGTCCTGGTTTAAAAACATAAGCCACCAAAATACCTATGGCCAAGGCGAATGTAGTGAGCACTTCAAAATAGATCAGCGCTTTGACTCCAACCCGCCCGACTTTCTTAAGGTCAGCAATATTTCCAATACCCAGGGTAATGGTCAAAAAAATAATCGGGGCAATGAAAAGCTTTAAGATATCAACGAAGCTCTTCCCGATGATTTCCATTTTCACACCGGTGGCAGGGAAGAAATGTCCCAACGCAACGCCTGCAAGGATAGCCACCAAAACCTGAAAGGCCAGATTACCGACTATCTTTCTGATGGCATTCAATTTTTTTTAAAACTAGAGCTGGCGAAGGGTAATCATTTTTTTATTCTCGGCATCCCAAAGCTTAAGATTCAGGCAACGAATTACTTCCATCGGATGCCAGGAAGTTGTAGGAACATTTTTTAATTCAGGCATACTGTTCATCGCTTCTTTCAACCGGTAAAAAGGAATCCTGGAATTCAAATGATGAACATGATGATAGCCGATATTACCGGTAAACCATTGCATCACCGGGCTCATTACCATATAACTTGTAGAGGTAAGCGCAGCCTGGTCATAAGCCCAATCCTGGTTCTCTCTAAACTGAGCCCCAGGAAAATTGTGCTGACAGTAAAAAAGATATGCTCCTATTGCAAAGGCGAGGAGGAAAGGGCAAAACCAGGCAAGAAGGAATGTAACAAAACCAAAATAAACCAGCATCAGGATACCGACCGCGAAATGGAATACTATAGCGATGAGCGAGTCGAAATGCTTTTTAAAACTCTGGACGAATGATTTGATATTAAGCCAGTAAATGAAAAGTGTGAAATATCCGAACGCCACAGTCAGCGGATGCCTGTTGATTAGATAAAGCAAACGTTCCCCGCGGGTAAGTTTTAAAAACCTCTCTTTACTCACCGTAGGATAAGAGCCAACACCACTGAGCGTTAGCTTTGAATTATGGTTGTGATGGTAATCGTGCGACCGCTTCCAGATGGTTTCGGGAGCGAGCATAAAAATTCCAATACCAATCATAATCCAATGAGCCAGACGGGAATTCTGAAGAATAGCTCGATGCTGGAAATCATGATAGATTACAAACATGCGGACATACAGCAGCCCGCAAATCATGCTGGACAAAATGCGAACGGGTAAGGGAACAGAATCAAGCAGAGTGCCAGTAAAAAAAAGACCAACCAACAGAAGGGTGGTGGCTAATTCAATCCAGCTCCTAAAACGGTCTTCGAAGCAGAACTGCTTGCTTGCATTAATCAATTCTTTGCCTGTACGCATGAAAAAAATGGGATAAGGTTTTATATCAACCTTCAAAGGTACCTAAAATCGGCCCTATTCCCTAGGCGTTATTTTGGCGTTTGTACTTCCAGCGACGATGTGACCACAGCCAGATCACCGGGTCAAGTATAATCTCTTTTTCGAGCCGCCTTGTAAAGGCTTCTGAAATTTCACCATCGGAGGTGTCGGCTGGATTATCAAAGAGTAGATCGGGGACAAGCTCGTAATATCCCCGGCGCACACGCTTTACGTTCACATATACCACCGGGTAATTAAATCTCTTCGAAAGTTTTTCGGGGCCGTTAAAAACGGAAGTCTCCTGGTGAAGGAATGTGGTCCAATAGGAATTCGCATTTGACGCGGCCTGATCGGCGATGAATGCAGTGGCAGTCAGCTGTTTTCTGTTGGCTACCATGTCGCGCAGGGTTTGATTTACAGGAGTAATCCGTGTGCCAAACTTCGTACGCATGCGCGTCATCATTTCCTCAAAATAGCGATTCGATAACGGACGGTAAATCACGACCAATTGAAATTTGGTGTTAAGTGAAAAACTTGGCCCGGCCCATTCCCAGTTACCATAGTGGCCCATTACAATAGAAATACTCCGCTTCTCATCACACATTTTAAGCAGCCACGAGGGCGGGTGAAAAACACAGCGATCTTTTGCCTCTTGCTCGGTCATATGCAGAGTCTTCAGGGTTTCTAATGTAAGGTCGCAGAGATAGCGGAAATAGCTGTTACATAAAGTACTGATTTCAGCTTCGCTTTTTTCAGGAAATGAATTCCGCAGATTCTCAAGCACAACGCTTCTTCGATACCCACTGATGCGAAAGATGTAGTAGAAAATATCCGAAAGTTTGTAGAGCGCCCAAAATGGGAGCGAAGCCACCACGTAAATGAATGGGTAGGTGAGGTAAAATCCGATCGCTTCCATGGACGCAAAAATAGAAAAAGCAACTAACCGTTTTACATTCATCCTTGCTGCTTTTTTGTAATTTTAAAAGCTAATTGACGTTAGATGGAACAGAAAATGCAACTGCTAAAAAAAATTTGGCCTTATCTCGCAAGTATGGGCGGAGCATCGGTGATGATACTTGCTTTCTTCATTCCGTCCATTCAGGATCAATGGGATCGCTACCAGGCCCGCAAGGTGATTGAGCAATATGAAAATTTGGGCAACGAATTTTTTGAAGAAGAGAAGTATGAAATTGCTGAAGAAGCTTATGCCAAAGCATTTGAGCTTTCAGAACAGAAGCGTCTTGATATAGAAATGAAAAGATTAAGTGCTAAAGTAAATCGCATTGGCAGTGACCCGGCTTGGGGCAATAAACCGCCGGAAGGGCTGGCGGATGTTGATTTTCAATTTCTGTTGCATTTTCAAAAAGGAAAAGGCTCTGAGAAGCACCAGGTGGCAACGCTCAACTGTTACGGAGCTTTTTTAGCAAGCGTGGGGCGACTGGACGAAGCGGAAGATGTACTCACAAAAGCCATTCAGCTTGATCAAAGCGATGTGCTTGCCTACATTAATCTTGGCAACTTGTACGGTCAGCAAAACAAGAATGACAAGTCAGAGAAATTTTATCAGAAAGCAATTTCTATTGACCCCGAAAACTCACGGGCGCATTATAATCTCGGCCTGCTTTTTTTTGAGCAGGGTAAAACGACCGAAGCAAAAAAGGAATTTGGCAAAGCTGCCGAACTGGACCCCGAAGATGACGATGCTAAAGCTGAATATGAGGCGTTACAGAATTGATTTAGGCAATAGCTAGTTGCTTCTTATTTACTAAAGCCAGCTTATCCATCCAATTTACTTCAATCATTGCTACACCAAAGTCTTCTACCACCTTCCCCCTGATTTCATAAAACCCACGGCCCCGAAAAGGAAACTTGGAAGCGATATCTGGAAAATGTACTGTATCAAATACATAACCTTGGCAATCGTAGAATGTTCCAAAGTGCATCTGATACCCGCCCTTGGTACGCGCGTCTTTGGTGGTGACCAAATAACCCACAATGGAGATGTTCTTCTTCACTTTGCTTAATAGATCCAAAGCTGTTGTATTCCCTCTTTCGTTGGTGGCTAATAATTCAAACGGGTCACATAGGGGAAATCCCAGCAATTCAATTTCATCAAAGGAGTCTTCAATTTCATCGCGCTGAAATGCAGGTAAAGGATATTCTTTCGGCTCGGTGTCAAACAAGTTCGCAGTTGATGGTATACGCACTTTCACCTGACTGAAATAAAGCATCGCTTCCCATAACAGGCGCTGCTTATTTTTGTTTGCAAACCGGAATGCACCAATACGAATCAGTATCCTTACCTGCTCCAGTCCGAGTGACACTCTGCTTAAGAAGTTGTTCAGGCTCTTATAACTGCCGTTTTGTTTCCGTTCCAAAACAATCTGATGCCCCACACTTGTATTCAGGCTTTTAAGGTGAACAAAGCCAATGTAAACCTGTTTTCCGATGATGCTTGTTGTGTATTCGCTGTTGTTCACACAGGGCGCTTCGATGACAGCGCCACTCATGCGTGCTTCATGAAAATAAAATTCAGTTTTATAAAAGCCACCGAAGTTGTTAATCACACCAACCATGAATTCCAGAGGGTAATACGCCTTGAGGTAAAGGCTTTGATAACTCTCTACAGCATAACTGGCTGAGTGACCTTTAGCAAACGAATAGCCCGAGAAACTTTCAATTTCAAACCACACACGATCGGTGACTTCCTGAGAATACCCTAACGCCTTACAATTTTCAAAAAACCGATCATGCACCCGTTCAAATTCCTTTCGTGAACGATATTTTCCCGACATCCCTCTGCGAAGCACATCTGCTTCCGTGAGTGTGAGACCGGCAAAATGATGAGCTACTTTTATCACGTCTTCCTGATACACCATTACTCCAAAGGTTTCGCGCATCAGTTCGTCCATTTTAGGGTGAATGGATTCATACGTCTTCCCGTTACGTACTGCATGAAACCGCTCGATATAAGAACGCATCATCCCCGAACTTGCCACACCCGGACGGATAATTGAACTTGCTGCCACCAACGTGAGGTAATCTTCACACTGCAACTTTCCGAGCAGCATGCGCATGGCCGGAGACTCTACATAAAAACATCCCATGGCGCGACTACTGTAAAGCAGCTTTTTCACTTTCTCATCTTTCTTAAACTCATCAAACCTGGTGATGTCTACATCGATGCCTTGATTTTGCTTTACCAATTGAACAGCATCCTTCAAATGACCGAGCCCCCGCTGGCTTAGGATATCTAATTTAAAAATGCCGATGTCTTCTGCGTTGTGCATTTCAAAATGGGAGACCGGGTAATCCTTGGGTGGGAGGTTGGTAGCAGTATAGTGATAAATCGGCTTCTCGGTAATTAGCACGCCACCGGCATGAATAGACAGATTAGAAGGCATCTCCTGCATCTTTTCGGCATAGCTGAATATCAGTTCCGTAATGTGATCTTTGTTTCTGTTTTTCAACGGGTTATCAACCAGGTTATCAATCTCTTCTTTGGGCAACCCAAAAACTTTTCCAAGCTCGCGAATTATAGACCTCCCTTGATAAGTTACGTGTGTTCCCAACAGGCAGGTATGCTCTTGACCATATTTTGCAAACAAGTAATCGTAAATGGCATCGCGGTCTTTCCAACTGAAGTCGATGTCAAAGTCGGGAGGAGAAGTTCGCTCAGAGTTCAGGAAGCGTTCGAAATATAAATCCAGTTCAATCGGATCTACATTAGTAATGCCAAGGCAATAGGCTACCATGCTGTTTGCACCACTGCCGCGGCCCACGTGGTCAAAACCGTTTTCATCGGCATAGCGAATGAGGTCGTACGCAATCAGATAGTAGGAGCAGAATTTCTTTTGTTTGATAATTCGCAATTCCCGGTCGAATCGCTCGCGGATAACAGGATCAACTGCATTATACCGTTTTTGAAAACTCGCCCAGGCTTTGGCAACAAGAAGATTCCAGTCGTCCTCTTCGCTATTGGTTATCGCTTTTTTATTTTTGTCGGTATGTAACTCAAAACAAATAGAACAATCGGCGAGAATCCGTTGGGCGTTGGCGACCAAGCTGGGAAAATTTTGAAATTTTAGTGCCAGCTCATCTTCGCTCATCATTGTTTCATCAGGCTGGGCTTGTTGGTGCACGGCAAGTTTACTCAGCAGTGTGTTGTGATCTATAGCACGCAACAGGCGATGGATGTTGTAACCGCGTTTCCCTGCAAAAGTTACCGGATGCAGTGCCACAAACCTTTCTTTATATAATCCAAACTCACGGCACGTCACAAATTTGTTAAGTTGACTTGCCCGCACCCCAATAAACTCTTCTGGCCGCAAGACCTCGGGTAAGATTGCGCCCCACGGATATAGAATATATGTTTCTTCTATTTCCGGCGCCCGGGCAGGAGCTTTTTGCCCTTGATTATTTAGATGCGACCGGTAGCGGTTGATATTTTCAAAACCGCGATTGTTTCTGGCCAGTGCGATGAACTGTAACGCATGGTCTTCGCGAAACTCCATGCCCAAGGCTATCTCCAGGTCATAGTCGTTCTTTCGTTCGGCTATGATCCGCAGCATTTCAATGTACGATGCCGTATTGTTTATCTCAGTGAGGACGAGTTTATGCACGCCATAACGTTTCGCTTCGTCAAAAAGAGCGTCTACAGAAAGCGTTCCGTATTTAAAACTAAACCAGGTGTGGCAGTTCAGATACACGACTTTAATTAATAAGGCTCTTTGACACCTTGCCTTTAAAAACATTCATCTCCATACGTACTCTGTTGCTCACACCCATGGTGGTCGCCCTGATCAATTTGTCTACACCATGCTTGTGTTTGATGTAATCCATAGCTTCATAAAGGTTGATGTCTTCTTCAGTGTCATCAAACAGGCTGATTTGCTGGCTGCCATGAACCAATCCACTCAGGCGCACTCCCACCAATCGGATCAACATCCGTCGGTTGTAGAGTTTATCAAATAGCCCCTGTATTACTTTTAGAATCACGAGATCGGAAGATGTGTAGGGTATATGTATTTGCTTGGTTTCGGTATCGAAGTTGGAATAGCGGATTTTTACCGTGATGCACGAAGTAAGTTTTTTCTGTTCACGCAATTGAAAAGCCACCTTTTCTACCATAGCGATCAAAATGGATTTGAGCCGGCTTACATCTATGGTATCTTCTTCAAAAGTACTTTCTGTGGAAATTGATTTTTGCTCGCTGTAGGGAACAACCGGAGTATTATCAATGCCATTGGCTTTATTCCAGAGAGTGATGCCATTCTTGCCAAAGGCGCTAATCAAAAACGGGAGCGGCATTTCGCGAAGGGTAGCCACGGTGCGTACACCCATGTCATGCAAGAAGGATGCAGTTTGCTTTCCTAGCATCGGGATTTTCTCAATGGACAGGGGAGAGAGGAAATCTTTTTCGGTGCCTGCCGGAATCAGTTTTTCAGCATTGGGTTTGAATTCGCCGGTTGCTATTTTAGATACAGTTTTGTTTACCGACATGGCGAGCGAGATGGGTAACTCACTCTCTTTTATTATCTTCTTACGCAAGGCAACAGCCCATTTGAAAGCGCCAAAGAATTTATCCATTCCACTGGCATCAATATAAAACTCATCGATCGATGCCTTTTCAAACATCGGAGCCGAATCGGCTATTATCTCAGTAACTAAATGCGAGTGTTTACTATAAGCTTCCATGTCTCCGGAGATTACCGTTGCATCGGGGCAGAGTTGCAAAGCCAGGTACATTGGCATGGCCGAGTGAACACCAAAATGCCGCGCTTCATAACTGCAGGCAGCAACTACACCCCTGCGACTTTGGCCGCCAACAATGAGCGGCCGGCCTTTGAGTTTGGGATGAAGCTTACGCTCAACTGCGACAAAAAACGCATCTAAATCAAGGTGGATAATCGATTGATCCATGCCTACAAATAACTAAATATTTTAGTATATATACTAATTAATTTAGATGTTAATAATACTGATGACCTTAGGATTTACCTTGAAAATCAATATTGTATAGGAGTTTCTCCTATTTCACTACATCGTAAGTCCCAAAGGTTTGGGTTCTTGGTATAAACCAAATAATCTATACTATGGCTCAAATCTTTGACGGAACAGAAGGCGCTCCAATTGCGCTTGCTGACTTCCAAGCCTGGAAGGCAAACTACCAGGCTACAATCGGTCCCAACGAAATAAAAGCACATTTCTTTGGGTATCACATCATCAATAAAATTCTGGGACAGCCCGGATGCAAGGGAATTCGGATCTATTACGGAATTGACGGAAATGGCACCAAGCAATTGTTACTTGCCGGAGCTGAGGCAAACATGAACGACATGTTGCCTGCCACGCAACTATTGAGTGCTGGCGACCCCAATACATTGGGCGATGCTTCGTTTCCATGTCCGCCGTATTGTAATGGCGGTGGTGGTGGTAATTAGCATTTAATTTGTAAATTTTGGGGTGAGTTAAGTTTTTAGCTCACCTTCCTTTCATGCTCTTCGGAATAATTTTGGCGTATGTTTCGGTTGGCTCTGTACTGATTCCATTAGTCTTAGCATCTTTCAACTGGCAAAACCGGTCGTTTGAAATTCGCGGGCTTTCCATTCTCCTCCTTACCTCTCTGATCTGTGATGCTTCCTCTATGCTTTTAAGTCGTTATCACATTAACACAATGCCAATTGTTAATTTTTATCTGTTTGCCCAGTTTGTCATACTCTACCTGTTATTCATGCGCAAATTGGAAATTAAGAATTTCCTTCGGGTGCTACTTGTCTTGTTTTGCATACTCTGCTTAATTGACATATCAGTTTTTCAGGGCCCTTATGTTTTAGACACTTTTTCGCACATCGTGGGAAACCTGATTCTCATGGCTCTTTCGTTGTACTACTTTTATACATTATTAAAGGAATTACCTACGACCTATATTCATCGATTACCTTTTGTGTGGATTTCTTTTGCAGCGCTGGCATATTATTCGGGGAATTTCTTCTTGTTTCTATTAAACAACTACCTTCTTAAAGAAGCCGGTAGTATCGCGTGGATGCTTCATAATGGTCTCAACATCACGAAGAACGTCTTTTTTGCAATTGCTTTATGGCAAGCTTATCACAACAGGAAATTATCTACCTGATTTCCCTTGGATCTCTGGGGATGTTAATGACCATTGGAGGGTTGGCATTTTTTTTTGTTGTTTATCAGCGAAGGATGCTTCTATTCAAAGAATCCAAAAAGCGCGATGATGAAGAGCATGCGCAAAAGATGATTGAGCTTCAATTAGAAAGCCAGGAGTTTGAACGAAAACGGATTGCAGCAGATCTTCACGATTCAGTAGGGTCATTGTTATGGGGTGCAAAACTTACGGCTGCTTACATTGAACGAACCGGAGAGCTGCAACAGGAACAGAAAGATTCTCACAAAGAACTAATGGAAATCCTCGATCAGTCTATTCACGTGGTAAAACGAATTTCATGGGAGCTCACGCCCGAGGGCTTTCACTACTCGGGATTGTCTTTGTCGATTTCGTCATTGTGTGCACGGTTTAACGGGCATGGTTTGAAAGTAATATTTATTGAAGAGGGATCAACTGTATTATGGAATGATGAGCGGGCTCTTTCAAGTTTCAGGATTGTTCAAGAGTTGGTCAGTAATGGTGTAAAGCATGCAGCTGCCTCGATGCTAATCGTCAGGCTTTTCTGGAGCGAAACCGAATTGATGGTTGAAGTTTCTGACAACGGGAAAGGCTTTGAGCTTGGAGAGACCCGAAACGGAATCGGATGGTGGAACATAAACCATCGCGCCAAGCAACTCAGTGCTACAATTGACATAGGAGAACCACCTACTACCGGGGGGTCCATTATCAATCTTAAAATACCTTTGCCCAATGATTCGAAATAAATTAACTGTTTACTTGGCTGATGATCACAATGTTGTTAGAAAGGGTATGACCCGTTTGCTTACCACATTTAATCGGGTCAATAACGTAAAAGAAGCGATCAATGGTAAGATGCTTATTCAATTGGTACGAGAACAAGAGCCTGATGCTGTCATTCTTGATGTTGAAATGCCCGAGTTGGGTGGGATGGAAGCAGCGAGTTACCTGATCGATCATTACCCGAGCGTAAAAATTCTGATTCTTACCATGCATACTGAAGAAGGATTTGTTACCCGGCTCATGGATCTGGGCGTGCACGGTTTTCTGAGCAAGTCATCAGAACCCGAAGAATTAGAGAAAGCCTTGTATAGTATTGTCGATAATGATTTTTACAAGAATGATCTTGTAATTAAGGCAATGCAGAATTTACGAAAGCAAAGTTATCCCAGTCATGAAAAACTGAGCAACCGTGAAATGGAGATATTAACTCTGATATGTCAGGAGTTCACGCCCGGTGAAATCAGCGAGCGATTGAACATTAGCGAGAAGACATTTTTTAATCACCGTGCCAACATAATTGCAAAGACAGGCGTCAAAAATAATATCGGGCTATATAAGTACGCTTTGCAACGGGGGTATTGTGCTGATTAATAAGAATGAAGTAGGAGTTATACCTATAAGATAGAATGAGGCTTAAAATCTAAAGGCCACATTTATAGTATAGCCTTTTAACCGGAAGTGGGATGGCTGTCACAGCATTATTAACCTATCCTCGCTTGGGATGCAATTTTTAAAATGAGAATTATTGCCCGCCTCAGTTTTCTGTTTAGCTCGAATGTTTTCCCTCTGGTTTTGATCGCCCTGTGCTCATGTAATCTTATAAAGGATTTAGATAAAACGATCAAGACTGTAAACGCTCACGACAAGGAGCTTTACGAGATTACAAGCAAGATGGGGCACGGAGCGGTAGACGGTGCCGTTGATGCTCTTACTCAGGATACCGCCAAGCTGAAGAAAATCTCCAATGAGATTATTGGGGAAATCCGCAAAGGCGGGCTGGGTATCGTTGCGGGAGTGAGGGATAGCCTATTAAATAAAAAGACAACAGCTTGGCTCGATCAGGCATTTCATAACCTTAGTGATTCTGCCAGGTTGGCTATTTCCAGCATCGTCAATGATCCTTCGCTGGCGTCGGGAACCCGAAAAATTGTGGCAGGAATCCGCGATGAAATTCTCGGCGCGGCTACACAAAACAAAATCGCTACTCTTCGCGATTCTTTGCTGGGGCCCAAAACATTAAAACTTACCGATACACTCATTCACCATGCGCTCATACAAGTAATTAAAAGTTATGATAAGCTCGAGCCGCGTTTGGGTAAGCTTTTAGACTCGGCACTGACCACAGTAAGAAAGGCAGGGCAAGAGATAGAAGACGCTGGCAAGAAAACTTTAAAAAGTTTTTTGATTGGCCTTGGTATCTTGTTTTTGGCGTCACTGATTTTGTTATACCTGATCAAACGATTAGCAAACACTCATCGGGAGACAATTGAAGGTATTGTAAACGCGATTGATGGATTATCTCCGGAGAACTATGAAGCCGTGACCGATGCTATTCAAGAAAAATTGCCCAACTCAATCAATGACCATCTCGACAAGATCATTAATAAAGTCAATCCGCCTTACCGTCGCTTTTATCGAGAACCAATTGCCCAGCAAGCTCTCGAAACAGTACTGAGAAAAGAGCATAGTCAGTCATCGATAGATGGAATACTGAAGGACGAAGACATTGACCGGAATATCAGAGAGTACATTGAAAAAACAATCAAGCCCAAAGAATTATGAAACCGCTCTATTGGATTGTAGTTTTTGTGTTCTGCAGCTGCGGCAGTTCGTTGCAACCCGAAAGCATTATGCAGCAATGGGTGGGTAAACATTATTCCAAACTCGAAAAATCTTGGGGCTCGAAAGTAACTGTCGAATCGTGGAATAATGGGGGCAACGTTTATACTTACAGCTCAACATCTTTTGTAGTTAAATCAAGCCAGGATAAGGCCAAGGCAAAACTCGACTATGTAGGCCCGCCCAAGTATGATACGACCAGGTTTTTGATCCAGCGAAAGTTTTATGTGGACGAAAAACAAATTATACAAAAGTGGGAAATCGTAGAGGCATCTGTCCAAAAATGAAACCTCAATTTATTTGAACGAAACTCACGACAAAATAAACCAATCCCTATGAAAAGGCTTTCATCACCTATTGCCAAGCTAAAATCAAAAAAATACGACATCGTTGTGATAGGATCCGGCTATGGGGGTGCAATTACTGCATCGCGCATGGCTCGGGCAGGAAAGAGTGTATGCTTACTGGAAAGAGGCAAAGAATTTCAACCGGGAGAGTACCCCAATACTTTTTCTCAGTCGTCGCACGAGACACAACTAAATTTGCCCGGCAGTCATGTTGGGCAAAAGACGGGTTTGTTTGATATTAATGTAAATAAAGATATCAACGTAGTGAAAGGCTGCGGCTTGGGCGGCACTTCATTGATCAATGCCAATGTTGGAATGGAGCCGGGGCCTGACATCTTTAAGAATGGCAGTTGGCCAAAAGCATTGCTTTCTGACAAACAGAATCTTGACGAAGGATACAAGCAAGCCAATCGTATGTTGAGAACGACTCCTTTACCTGTCACAATAAAAAGACCTCTTCCCGACAAGGCTAAGGCAATGAAAACGGGAGCAGAAAAAATGGGAGTTGAGTCGAAGTGGGGCCTCACTCCGGTGTATGTAAACTTTGACATTGACGGGCTTAATCACGTAGGTGTCAAACAAATTCCATGCAACGGTTGTGGCGATTGTTGCTCTGGCTGCAATTACCACGCTAAGAATACCATGATCATGAATTACCTGCCCGACACAAAAAATCACGGAGCCGAAATATTCACGCAAGTCAATGTGCGATTCATAAGCAAAGACGGAGATAATTGGAATGTACACTATAATCTCCTGACCACCGGTGACGAGGAGTTTGATGCGCCTACCGATTTCATATCCGCAGATATCGTTGTGGTGGCTGCCGGAACGCTTGGGAGTACAGAAATTCTTTTGCGCTCAAAGCAGGAGGGACTATTATGTTCTGATAGGCTCGGCCATAAGTTTAGCGGAAATGGTGACTTTCTGGCCTTTGGTTATAATAATGACGTGGCAGGGAATGCTGTTGGATTTGGAACTAAAAAGCCTCCGTTTGATAATCCCGTTGGGACTAACATCACGAGCATCATTGATCTTCGAAGCGAAAGCCCAGGGATGGTGATTGAAGAAGGTGTGGTGCCTGGAGCGCTGGGCGAAGCGTTTGCTGCTATTGTTTCTGTCGCTGCCAAACTTGAAGGACACCGCGATCCCGACAAAGGGCTAGGTAATTGGCTGAAAAAAAAATTCCGTGAGGTAGTTTCATTATTCAGGGGGCCACATCATGGCGCAATACATAATACACTGACTTATCTGGTGATGACGCAAGATGATGGAAACGGCACTATGAAACTGGAAGACGACAGGCTAAGAATCGACTGGCCTAATGCAGGTAAACAGCCCGTGTTTGAAATTGTCAGTAAAAAATTAAAAACGCTGACGGATGGCCTTGGTGGTATATACACTCAAGACCCTGTCTGGACCAAGGCATTTTCCAAACAGCTGGTTACGGTTCACCCTTTGGGTGGTTGTGTTATGGGAGAGGATGCAAGCAATGGCGTGGTTAATCACAAGGGTCAGGTCTTTGATGGAAATGAAAATGAGTCGGTGTACGTCGGATTATATGTGAGTGATGGATCGATTGTACCGTGTCCTCTAAGTATTAATCCGTCACTGACTATATCTGCGCTTGCCGAGCGAAATTGTATGTACATGGCTAAAGATCGCGGCTGGACTTTCAATTATGAATTCGCTTCACCCGATCTGGTTAAACCTGGAAATTGAGTTTTACTAGTCGTGTACCGCAGAATGTTATTCGAAAAATAAATGAAATAGAAAATGCCAAAACGGGATATAAGAGAATATAAAAACTTGTCGCGATGGCAATCACAAAGCCACTCACGAACACAATCCAGCATTAGAAAGCGAAAGGGCAAAGTAAAAGTGATTAACTCCATCGGAGATTTTCTGAACATTAATATTTTTGGCTGGATGGTTCATTATTTCAAAAGCAGGTTTGGCCCAAAGCATAAATTTCAGAATTATACATCACACAACGGAGTTTTTCAGATGATACCTGATGACCGGGGCGAAATAAAGATTTCTATTGCAGCCGACTGGGGTACGAATACCGAAGAAAGTACAAACATTGGCCAGCTGATGAATGCTGAACACAGCGATTACACTATTCACTTGGGCGACACTTACTTTGTCGGGGCTCCGCAGGAAATCGACAGCAACTTTATTAGCCCCGGCAATCCATGGCCACGCGGCAAGTCAGGAACTTTTACAATCCCGGGCAATCACGAATTTTATAGCAATGGCAATTCATACTTCGATAAACTTTTGCCAGAGATGTACGCCGTTGACAATGTTGGCAAAAAGCTCACACAAGAAGCATCCTACTTTTGTCTTGAGACAGAACATTGGCGGGTGCTTGGACTTGATACGGGATATAATTCAGTAGGCAGGCCGATTATTGAACTAATCTTTTCACCCAATGCACATCTGGAAGAAACATTATTGACATGGCTCAGGGAGGTTGTCAACTTAAAAGATAATAAAGGACTGATCCTGCTTACGCATCATCAATACACCTCTTCGTTTGACAGCAGGTTTCCTAAGCCGGCGCAGCAATTGGAAAAAATTATTGGAAGCGAGAAAGAAGTGATTTGGCTTTGGGGGCATGAACATCGCTTTGCAGTTTATGGAAAGTATCAAGTTGATGGAGGGATTCCCGCATTTGGCAGATGCATTGGTCACGGAGGAATGCCAATTGAAGTCGGCTCAAGAAAATCAATTCCACGCAAGAAAAAGATTAAACGATTTGGCCTTGTACTTACCGACAACAGGGTACGCGAATTTGTAGATGATACACCCGTTGGGCACAATGGCTACGCCACGCTAACCATAAGAGGGAATGCCCTGACTATTGAGCACAAAGACGAATCAACGTGGCTGATGAGAGAGGAGTGGACCGTGGATTTAAATGGTACGATAGCAGGGAAGGATGCAGTGGTCAATTCTTGTCTCGGCTTACTGCAGACTGCTCCTGCCAAATTTGCTATTGGGTTGCCAGAGGAAGAATCGAAATTAAAATAACAACCAATACAATGTCAGTCCCCGATAGTCAGATCAGAAAAAAATGGAAAAACTATGTAGGCGATCAGATGGCTGAGCCGCTAAAGTATTTTAAGCCTTCAAGCTTAAGCGAGCTTATCGACATTGTCGTTGACGCAAAGAAGAATGGCTACAAAGCGAAGGCGATCGGTTCTGGTCATTCATCGTCAGACATCGCGATTACTTCTGATTACATGATCGATACTCACGGACTTTGTACTATTTTGGATATTACTCAGATGAGCCTGCGCGAAAATTATGCTGACAAAGACAATCTGTTTTTTGTAGAAGGCGGTATCGTATTGAAAAATCTCATAGAGTTTTTGGATGAGAAAGGCAAGGCTCTCATCAACATGGGCGCTTATACCGGCCAAACAATTGCCGGTGTAGTGTCAACCGCTACGCATGGTTCTGGAATAAAATTGGGTGCTTTCCCGGAATACATCGAGGCGATTTTATTGTTAGATGAAGATGGCGTGTTGCATCACATCGAACCTTCGCCGGGTAGAGCTATATCGGCATCGAAAGTTAAATTTTCGCAAGTTGATCAAAAGCATTTCATTCAGAGCGATGAAGATTTTAATGCCATTGGGGTTAGCATTGGTTGTATGGGGATAATCTACGCTGTTGTTATTCGGGTCACTGATAGTTACCAGCTGAGAGAGACCCGTCGTTTTTCAAATTGGCAGGATGTAAAGAAAGAGTTGGCAAAAGGAACGGTTTTGCAAAATAATCGGCACTACGAAGTTCTTGTGAGTCCATACAACTTTAAAAACAAGGGGCAACGATGTCTGGTTACAGAAAGGAATATACCTGTACCTGCATTGAAAAACCACAGGTTCAAACGAGGTCACCGGAATCTGGCTTACGAATTAATTCTCAGCGTGATACCTGATTTTATACTTGATGCCGGTATGAGAATCATGGTAAATCATTTTCCAAAAATTATTCCAGGTCTGGTGCAATCATTAATCTCCACACTTAGTGATAAAGAGTATGTAGACAAGAGCTTTAAGGTTCTTGATCTGGGTAAAGCCAACAACCTTGCTGCCTATGCCACGGAGATAGCTCTGCCAAGCGATACTTACCTCGCTGCGGTTGAAGAAATTATATCTGTTGTAAATACCAGCGTGAAGAATGGAGGACAATACCTCACTGCGCCATTCTCATTGCGATTTGTGAAAACAAATTCATTCTACCTGGCAATGCAATACGGAACCAAGCCGGATGATTTCGTATGCATGATCGAATTTCCAACCGTAAGCAAAACGATGGGCGGTATGGAGCTGCTTGCAAGAATTGAATCGGCATTGTATTCGTTTGGAGGGATTCCGCACTGGGGCCAGGTAAATCATGTGGGTGGAACGCAACAAGCTTCTTTAGAAAAACTGTATCCCGAATTTCAAGCCTGGATGAGAGTGTATAAGAAGTATTGCAAAACAAAC
>JABDGP010000019.1:0-25000 GCA_013285945.1 Bacteroidota bacterium
TGGAAGGCTGGTCTAATGATGACAATGCAAATGAGTTTGTGTCGGAGTTGGTGAAAAACTACCTGAACAAGCGTAACGTCATCGCCGGTGATTTCAAACGTGAGCGTTTCACATTGGAAGTGGGTGATGAATTACCTGCAGGCATTGTGCAGTTGGCGAAAGTTTATGTTGCTAAGAAACGTAAACTGAAAGTGGGAGATAAGATGGCCGGTCGTCACGGAAACAAGGGTGTTGTAGCGCGTATCGTTCGCGAAGAAGATATGCCATTCCTTGAAGACGGAACACCTGTAGATATTTGCCTGAACCCGCTGGGCGTACCTTCTCGTATGAACTTGGGTCAGATTTATGAAACCGTATTGGCTTGGGCCGGTAAGAAATTGGGTAGAAAATATGCTACTCCGATTTTTGACGGTGCATCGCTTGATCAGGTTTCTGCTGAGTTGAAAGAAGCGAATCTTCCAGAGTTTGGCCGTACGTATTTGTACGATGGTTTAACAGGACAAAAGTTTGATCAGCCGGTAACGGTGGGATTGGCTTACATGCTCAAACTTGGTCACTTGGTTGATGATAAGATGCATGCCCGTTCAATCGGACCGTACTCTCTTATTACGCAACAACCATTGGGTGGTAAAGCACAGTTCGGTGGACAGCGCTTTGGAGAAATGGAAGTTTGGGCGATCGAGGCGTTTGGTGCTTCGCATATCCTGCAAGAAATTCTTACCATCAAGTCGGATGATGTAATTGGCCGTGCCAAAGCATACGAATCGATTGTGAAGGGTGAGAATATGCGCAAGCCTAATATCCCGGAATCGTTTAACGTATTGGTGCATGAATTACGTGGTCTCGCATTAGAGATTACCATGGATTAGAAATAGTCAACTGTCAACAGACCACAGTCATTCGTGGTCTGTCGACCGTCGACAGTGGCCCTTAAAATAGAGTTAGTTAACTGAAATAACACAACACATGTCTTTCAGAAAAAATAAAAAGATCAACAACGACTTCTCAAAGATCACCATCAGCTTAGCTTCTCCGGAGTCAATTCTGGAAAGTTCACATGGTGAAATTACGCAACCAGAAACCATCAACTACCGGACCTACAAGCCGGAGATGGGTGGCCTGTTTTGCGAACGAATTTTCGGACCAGTAAAAGACTGGGAATGTCATTGCGGTAAGTACAAGCGTATTCGCTACAAAGGCATTATCTGCGATCGTTGCGGTGTGGAGGTGACTGAGAAAAAAGTTAGACGTGAACGCATGGGCCATATCGAATTGGTAGTGCCTGTTGCTCACATTTGGTATTTCCGTTCATTGCCAAACAAGATTGGTTATCTGCTTGGTCTTCCTACCAAGAAACTGGATCAGATCATTTACTACGAAAGGTTTGTAGTAATCCAGTCGGGAATTAAAGAAGAAGACGGTGTAAACCGCCTTGACTTCCTTACTGAAGAAGAGTATTTGGAGATCGTGGATAAACTTCCTCGCGAAAACCAATTACTCGACGACAACGATCCTAAGAAATTCATTGCAAAGATGGGTGCTGATGCACTCGAGATGTTGTTGAGCCGCTTGAAATTGGACGAACTTTCTTATGAACTTCGCCACCAGGCCGCAACTGATACTTCGCAACAGCGTAAGGCTGAAGCGTTGAAACGTTTGAAAGTTGTGGAGGCTTTCCGCGATGCTAATACACGCGTGGAAAACAGACCACAATGGATGACCATTAAAATGGTGCCGGTTATCCCACCTGAATTGCGTCCGTTGGTGCCGCTCGATGGCGGGCGTTTTGCAACTTCGGATTTGAATGATCTTTATAGAAGGGTTATCATCAGAAATAATCGTCTGAAGAGATTGATTGATATTAAAGCACCGGAAGTGATTTTGCGTAACGAAAAACGCATGCTTCAGGAAGCTGTTGATTCATTATTTGACAACTCAAGAAAAGTTAATGCGGTTCGCAGTGATGGAAACCGTGCGTTGAAATCATTGAGCGATATGCTTAAAGGTAAGCAAGGACGTTTCCGTCAAAACTTGCTTGGTAAGCGTGTTGACTACTCTGGTCGTTCGGTAATTGTTGTAGGCCCTGAGTTGAAATTGCATGAATGTGGTTTGCCGAAAGACATGGCGGCTGAATTGTTCAAGCCGTTCATTATTCGCAAACTCATCGAAAGAGGAATTGTAAAGACAGTTAAGTCTGCTAAGAAAATTGTTGATCGTAAGGATCCTGTAGTTTGGGATATTTTGGAAAACGTATTGAAAGGACATCCTGTTCTTCTCAACCGTGCTCCAACGCTTCACAGACTTGGTATCCAGGCATTCCAACCTAAGTTGATCGAAGGAAAGGCGATTCAGTTGCACCCTTTGGTTTGTACTGCATTCAACGCTGACTTTGACGGTGACCAAATGGCTGTACACGTGCCTCTTGGTCAGGAAGCAATTCTGGAAGCCGCGACACTGATGCTTTCGTCACACAATATTTTGAACCCTGCCAACGGAGCGCCAATCACCGTTCCTTCACAGGACATGGTGTTGGGCTTGTATTACCTTACAAAAGGACGCAAGGGCGAGCAAGGTGAAGGCAAAACTTTCTACTCTGCCGACGAAGTAATTGTTGCTTATAACGAAGGCAAACTTTCGAAGCACGCGATCATTAAAGTGAAAGCTAATTTGAAAGATAAAAAGACCGGAGTGGTGGCCAGAAAATTGATTGAGACAGTGACCGGTCGCGTTATCTTCAATCAGGTAATGCCTGAGGAAGTTGGATTTGTTGACGAATTGCTCACCAAGAAGAAACTTCAGACCATCATCGCCGATGTGTTTAAACTTTCAGGACAAGCGAAAACAGCGAAGTTCCTCGATGATATCAAAGAACTTGGTTTCCAGATGGCTTACCGAGGAGGTTTGTCGATGGGCTTGGGCGACGTGAAAGTGCCCGCTGAGAAAAAGAAATTGGTTGAAGATGCACAGAAAGAAGTTGATGCCGTATGGAACAACTACATGATGGGCTTGATCACCGATAACGAACGTTACAATCAGGTAATTGATATTTGGACGCGTACCAATACGATGCTTACCAATACGCTGATGAAGCAGTTGGAAGAAGATCAGCAAGGGTTCAACTCGATTTATATGATGATGCACTCGGGAGCCCGTGGTTCGCGTGAGCAGATTCGTCAGTTGGGTGGTATGCGCGGACTGATGGCTAAGCCTCAGAAAAATTTGGCTGGTTCTGTTGGTTCTATTATTGAAAACCCGATCCTTTCTAACTTTAAAGAAGGACTTGACGTATTAGAGTATTTCATTTCAACACACGGTGCTCGTAAAGGTCTTGCCGATACTGCATTGAAAACTGCCGATGCCGGTTATCTTACCCGCAGGTTGGTTGACGTTGCTCAGGATTTGGTTATCAATGAAGAAGACTGCGGAACACTTCGCGGATTGAAAGTAGCAGCCTTGAAAGATAACGAAGACATCGTTGAGCCGTTGTCTGAGCGTATTCTTGGTCGCGTTTCTGTGCATGACATTTACGATCCGCTTACTGACAGACTGATCTGCGCAGCAAACGAACAGATCACAGATGAGGTTGCCAAGGAAATCGACGAGACGAGCATTGAAGAAGTAGAAATCAGATCGGTGCTTACGTGCGAAACCAAATTTGGCGCTTGTGCTAAATGTTACGGCCGCAACCTGGCTACCGGTAACATGGTGCAAAACGGTGAAGCAGTTGGTGTAATTGCTGCTCAATCTATTGGTGAGCCCGGAACTCAGCTTACACTCCGTACTTTCCACGTGGGTGGTACAGCTTCGAATATTGCAGTTGATGCTAACATCAAAGCGAAATTTACGGGAAGCGTAGAGTTTGAAGCTATCCGCACAGTTGATACAACTGACAAAGACGATAATAAAGTTAAGGTGGTGATGGGTCGTACCGGTGAGATCAGAATCTTGGATTCTGAGAAACGTGTACTCATTACCAACAACGTTCCTTACGGAGCATTCCTTCGCGTGAAAGACGGACAGAAAGTAGAGAAGGGCGAGGAACTTTGTTATTGGGATCCTTATAATGCAGTTATCCTTTCTGAATTTGATGGTGAGATTGGCTACGAAGCGATCATTGAGGGTATCACTTTCAAGGAAGAATCGGATGAGCAGACTGGTCACCGTGAAAAAGTGATTTCTGACACTCGCGATAAGACGAAAAACCCTGCCATCATTGTAAATGGCAAGAATGAAACCAAAGGATATAACATTCCAGTTGGTGCTCACTTAGCTGTGGATGAAGGCGAGAAAATTAAAGCAGGTCAGGTGCTTGCTAAGATTCCTCGTACCATGGGCAAGTCTCGTGATATCACTGGTGGTTTGCCACGTGTAACTGAATTATTCGAAGCACGTAATCCATCGAACCCGGCTGTGGTTTCTGAGATTGACGGTGTGGTAACTTATGGTGGAATTAAACGCGGTAATCGTGAAATTTTCATCGAGTCTAAAGACGGAGTGCAGAAACGCTACCTCGTGCCGTTGAGCAAGCACATCCTTGTGCAAGACAATGACTTTGTGCGCGCAGGCCAGCCTCTTTCAGATGGTGCAATCACACCTTCAGACATTTTGTCGATCAAAGGCCCGACTGCAGTACAGGAGTACCTGGTAAATGAAATTCAGGAAGTTTACCGTTTGCAAGGTGTTAAGATTAACGATAAACACATCGAAGCGATCGTAAGCCAGATGATGCAAAAAGTAGAGATCATCGACTCAGGTGATACTACATTCTTGCCAGGCGAATATGTAGATAAGTTCGAGTTCCGTGAGGAAAACGACTTGATCCTTGATAAGAAAATTGTTTTGGATTCAGGCGACTCAAACCGATTGAAAATAGGTCAGTTGATTTCAGCCCGCGAATTGCGCGATGAAAACTCTTCTTTAAAGAGAAAGGATCAGAAAGCAGTAGAAGTACGTGATGCTTTGGCTGCGGTTTCAAGACCGACTCTTCAGGGGATTACTCAGGCTTCATTGAAAACTGAAAGCTGGCTAAGTGCGGCGTCGTTCCAGGAAACTACTAAAGTGTTGAGCGAAGCTGCTATCCGCGGTAAAGCTGATCAGCTCATGGGCTTGAAAGAGAACGTGATCGTGGGTCACCTGATCCCGGCAGGTACAGGTCAGCGCCATTTTGAAAATCTGATTGTTGGTTCTGAAGAAGAATACCAACAGTTGATGAACGCTCCTGAACGTAAAGCGAAAGAGAAGGAACTGCAAGACTAATTAAGATTTAATGATTAACGAGTCAATTAGCCAATGGGGAATACTCATTGGCTAATTTGTTAATTGACATATTGAAAATTGAAAATATTATGGCAGACGACAAGAATGTTCCCATCCAAAACCAGATTAACATAGAGCTTTCGGAGGAAATTGCCGAAGGTGTTTATTCTAATCTAGCGATGATTGCGCACTCTAACAGCGAGTTTGTTATTGACTTTATCCGCTTGATGCCCGGTGTGCCCAAGGCTAAAGTAAAATCACGCATTGTGATTACGCCCGAGCATGCCAAACGATTGCTGGCGGCATTGAAAGACAACATCAGTAAATATGAAGCCAGTTTTGGGCCGATCAAGCAGACAGATGACCTTCCGAAATTCCCTATGAACTTTGGCGGAACTGTGGGCGAGGCTTAGCATTACTTCACAGTTTCATAAACTTTCATAGCTAATTCCCTTCAAAAGAATTAGCTATTTTTGTTTATGACCTTTGATAAAATCTATCAGTACAATTTCCCAACCACCATTCGCTTTGGCGCAGGTGCTGTCAACGAGTTGGGAGGTTACCTTTTAAAAAACAACTTGGCGCGTCCACTGATTGTTACCGATCCAACAGTATCGCAGCTTGGATTTTTCAAGACGATTGTCAGCGATCTCAAAAAGAAGAATTTATCGGTTGAGGTATTTCATGACATTCATAAAAACCCTGTAAAATCCGATGTTTACAAAGGAGGGGATGCTTTTGATCAATCAAAACGAGATTCTATTATTGGCATTGGCGGAGGAGCTGCATTGGATGTCGCGCGAGCTATCGTGTTGCGAGTAAATCATCGCGAGGATTTATTCAAGTATGATGACTTAATCGGAGGTGATATTTATGTAACCAATGATGTTCCGCATTTCATTACCATCCCCACAACTGCGGGGACAGGAAGCGAAGTTGGGCGCAGTGCCATCATTGCAGATGACATTACCCATCAAAAGAAAATCCTTTTCTCTCCTAAACTGCTTGCTAAAATTGTTTTTGCCGACCCTGCTTTGACAATGGGACTTCCGGCTTTCATTACTGCAGCTACGGGTATGGATGCACTTACCCACAACATGGAAGCCTACGTTGCAAAGATGCCGCATCCGATGTGCGAAGGAATTGCACTCGAAGGAATTTCATTGATTGCCCAATCTCTGGAGCGAGCCGTGAACAAACCTGATCTTGAATCACGAAGTAAAATGTTGATAGCTTCGCTGATGGGCGCTGTTGCATTTCAAAAAGGATTAGGCGTCGTTCATTCATTGGCGCATCCGCTTTCTTCTTTGTTGGACACGCATCACGGTTTGGCAAATGCTGTGAACATTCCTTACGGGATGGAGTTTAATATTTTGGGATTCGAAAATAAATTTAAACGCATCGCAAGAACTCTTGAATTGAAGGATGAAACAGGAGAAGCTGTCGTGAAGTACTTGTTTGATCTGAATTCGAAAATAAATATCCCTCATAAGCTACGTGAAATTGGGGTGAAGCAAGAGCACATCGAAACGCTTGCTGATTTGGCTATTGCCGATTTTGCACATCCAAACAATCCAAAGCCTGTTACCCGTGAAGATTTCAAACGACTTTACCTGAAGGCGCTATGAGAATAGGGCTGACGGATTCAGGCTCAAAACGCCATATCAATTATGTGAACTGGCTCAAAGCTGTTGATGGCGTTGAAATAGTTGAGCTATCAGCAAATAAGAATAATGCTCAAGATCTGGAAACATGCACCGGTCTTGTTTTGACTGGTGGCATTGATGTTCATCCGGGAGTTTATAAGAGTAGTAGTTTAAGTTATCCCAATGTCGAAGGATTTGATGAGCCTCGTGATCAATTCGAAATTTTGGTTTTCAATAAAGCTCAGGAAAAAGGACTTCCAGTTTTAGGGATCTGCCGGGGCCTGCAATTGATCAATTGTATTTTTGGCGGTACGTTAATTCAGGATTTGGGTGAGCTGAATAAAATTCATCAAGGTGGCCCCGATAAAATCCATAATGTTAAAGTTGAACAGACAACTTTGCTTCACGCGATCTCAAGTATCTCCAGTGGAAATGTAAATAGCTCCCATCATCAGGCGATTGATCGAGTTGGCACGGGACTAAAAGTAAATTGCCTGGCAGACGATGGAACAATTGAAGGAATAGAGCGCTCGGAGACCGGGCATCCGTTTTTGCTCGCTGTACAATGGCACCCCGAACGTATGCCTCTTCTAACCAGTCCGTTTTCAAAAAAATGTAAGAGATAGTTTCCTGAATGGTGGGCAAAAAACATGAGACCATGAAAATCGCTAATCCGGCTACTGAAGAAGTCATTAAAGAAGTTGCTGAAGACAATGAGCAATCTCTTGACAAGAAATTTCTTGAACTGAAATCGGCGCAACCGACTTGGGCTACAACTCCCCTCAAAAAGCGCGTAGAACTAGTTCAGAAGTTTGCCGATCTGTTAAAGACAAATATTGAATCTCTCGCTTCAGTCCTGACTTCTGAAGTTGGTAAACCTTTGCAGCAATCACGAAATGAAATTAATGGTGCGTGCGCACGAATCAAATGGCTGACCGACAATGCCGAGAAATATTTGAGTGAGGAAGTAATAGTTCACGAAACAGGACTTACTGAAAAAATAGCTTACGAACCGCTCGGTGTCATTGCCAATATCTCGGCATGGAATTATCCTTATCTCGTTGGTATAAACGTATTTGTTCCAGCTTTACTCGCAGGCAATGCTGTGTTTTATAAACCTTCCGAATATTCCACGCTTACCGGATTAGAAATCGAGAAGCTGTTGAAAGAAGCGGGCGTGCCATCCTCCGTCTTTCATGTAGCTGTTGGCAATAAGGATGTCGGTGAGCATTTACTCAACCTTCCACTGGATGGTTATTTTTTCACAGGTTCTTACAAAACCGGAAAGTACATCTATGAAAAAGTAGCACACAAAATGGTGCCGTGTCAATGCGAGCTGGGTGGTAAAGACCCGCTTTACGTTGCCGATGATGTTGCAGACATCAAAGCTGTTGCGGCGGGTACGGCTGATGGAGCCTTTTATAACAATGGTCAGAGTTGTTGTTCGGTTGAACGGATTTATGTTCATGAAAAAATCTACGACAGCTACGTTGATGAGTTTGTAAAAGAAGTGCAGTCGTGGAAAATTGGAAAGCCAACGGAACCCGGAGTCTATATCGGCCCTCTCAGTCGGAGCCAGCAAGTTGATTTTTTGCAGGCACAAGTGAATGATGCTGTTGAAAAGGGCGCAACTATTTTAACTGGTGGAAAAGGGATTCCCGGTAAGGGATTTTATTTTGAGCCAACAGTTTTAGTGAATGTCAACCATTCAATGGATGTGATGCGCGAAGAATCATTTGGACCGATCATCGGCATTATGAAAGTAAAAAATGATGATGAAGCATCACAATTAATGAACGACACTCAGTACGGATTGACTGCAGCCGTTTATAGCAACAATCAAAAACGTGCAGAAACTTTCTTGCAACAAATTAATTCAGGTACCGGCTATTGGAACTGCTGCGATCGTGTGAGCGCAGCAGTGCCTTGGAGTGGAAGAAAACATTCGGGCTTTGGCGCCACACTTTCTCATGTAGGCTTACGCGCATTCACAAAACCGAAGGCGTATCACTTGCGCAGCTAAATAGAATTAGTTTTCGCCATCTCCCAGCCAATAATACTTTTCTTGCGTGATGACTCCCACCGATATTCTCCCAAGAGACCGTCTTTCCGAATCACACGATGGCATGGAATCAAATAAGCGACATGATTTGAACCAACAGCCGAGCCAACAGCTTGTAAGGCCTTCGGATTTTGAATTTGCTCTGCAATTCCCTGATAGGTAGTAATGTTTCCCATTGGCAGGCGCAATAGCGCTTCCCACACTTTCACCTGAAAATTTGTTCCCTTCACAAACACGTGAAGCTTACCTTGTGTATTAGCGCTATGGTCGCTGAAAATAGCTTTCACAAATCTAGTAGTGATCTCCTGGTCTTGACGGAACACCGAATTATGCCAGTGCTCCTTCATTTTTTCCAATTCGAATTTTGGGTCTTCGTCGGTCCGTATAAACGAAAGCCAGCAGATCCCTCGCTCAGTGACACCAATCAGTACCAAACCGAAAATAGTTTCGTGGAAGCCGTAGTGTATATTAATACCGGAGCCGTGCAGTTTATATTCCAGTGGTGTAACCGCCTCAAGAGTGGTGAACAGATCATACACGCGAGACTGACTCGACAAACCTGCAGCGTCAGCCGCATCGATCAGGTTTTTTGATTCGCCCAATTTCTCTTTTAAGAAATCAACGGTAAGGAATTGCAAAAATCTTTTCGGACTGATACCAGCCCATTCTGTAAAGATGCGCTGGAAATGAAAAGGCGAGAGGTGAACTTTTTCGGCCACTTCGTCCAGTTCAGGTTGACGCTGAAAATTTTCTTCGAGATAGCGAATTGCTTGTTCAATGCGCTGGTAGTTGAGGGTTTGAATAGAATCCATATGCGTTTCAATTTATGGATTCAAAATTGAAATTACTTCAATCCCTTTTCAACCTGATTCTTGCTCAGTTAAACAAGGTATTCAAAGAGATTCTCATTTTGATTGATTTCAGTATAATTCAAACTGACGTCATTCATGCGTTCAATAAGCAAACTGTAATCTTCTTTCGATTTTACTTCGATGCCGATCAGGGCAGGTCCGGTTTCTTTATTATGTTTTTGAATGAACTCAAACCGAACGATATCATCAGAAGGACCCAAAATATGATTGACAAATTCTTTGAGTGCACCTGGTCGCTGTGCAAACCGAACGATGAAGTAATGTTTGAGGCCTTCATACAACAAAGATCGTTCTTTAATCTCCTGCATCCTGTCGATGTCGTTATTGCCGCCACTTAAAATACACACAACTTTTTTGCCTTTCAGTTTTTTGGCATATTGATCAAGCGCAGCAATAGTTAACGCTCCGGCTGGCTCTGCAACAATTGCATCTTCATTGTACAGTTGCAAAATAGTAGTGCTCACTTTGCCCTCAGGCACCAAGAGCATGTCAGACAATATGTCTTTGCAGATTTTAAACGTGAACTCGCCAACTCGTTTCACAGAAGCGCCATCCACAAACCGCTGGATCTTGTCTAACGTCACTGGCTTCTCTGCTTTTAAAGCCTCGGTCATAGATGGAGCGCCTTGTGGTTCTACGCCTACAATTTTTGTTTGTGGTGAATATGTTTTGAAATAACTCCCCACACCGGCGCATAATCCGCCACCGCCAATCGGAGCAAATAGGTAATCAATGCCTGAAAGTTCATCTACAATTTCTTTACCAACTGTCCCCTGACCTTCAATCACTTTAAGATGATCGAAAGGATGAACGAAAGTCATATTGTTTTCCAGACAGAACTTCACAGCATATCCCTGACATTCATCAAACGTGTCGCCTACCAATACAATTTCAATAAACCCATTGCCAAACATTTTTACTTGATTGATCTTTTGCTTTGGCGTGATGGTCGGCATATAAATAACTCCTTTTATAGAGAGTAACTTGCAGGAGAACGCAACTCCTTGTGCATGATTGCCGGCACTGGCGCAAACTACGCCGCGTTTTCTTTGAGCTTTACTTAAGCCCTGAATAAGGTTGTATGCACCTCTGATCTTATACGAACGCACCACCTGCAAATCTTCACGCTTTAAATAAATCTCAGCCCGAAATTTTTCTGATAGCTTGCGATGAAACTGCAATGGAGTTTTGATTACAATGCCGCGAAGTGTTTCGTGCGCTTTGTTGACATCTATTGACTGTGTTTGTAAGGAAATCATTTCTTATTGAGACGTAAGACATAAATATCAAGAACTTGAGAGCCGATCTTGCTACTTACGTCTTATTACTAGCGCCTAATTAATCATACTTGCTTCTACCTTTTCTTTTTCGGGCCGCAACGCTCTCACAGCCGCACCCGCCTGCCACAATTCACTTTCGCGAACTTCTTTCAATTCTTCGGCAAGCTTTTCGCGGTAGTCGGGTTTGCTGCACGTGTCGATTGTGCGCTTGGCTTCGGCACCACTGGCTACGCTTTCGTAAAGCTCTTTAAAAACCGGAAGTGTCGCTGCTTTGAATTTCTTTTTCCAGTCGAGTGCGCCACGTTGTGCTGTTGTGGAGCAATTGGCATACATCCAGTCCATTCCGTTTTCGGCAACGAGTGGCATCAAACTTTGAGTCAGCTCTTCCACTGTTTCGTTAAACGCTTCAGAAGGAGAATGTCCTTTCGAGCGAAGCACCTCGTACTGTGCTTCAAAAATTCCGGCAATAGCGCCCATCAACGTGCCGCGCTCTCCGGTTAAGTCAGAATAAACTTCTTTTTTGAAATCTGTTTCAAATAGATAACCAGACCCCACCCCAATGCCCAGTGCGATTGCTTTTGTTTTGGCGTGGCCTGTCGCATCCTGAAATACTGCATAGCTCGAGTTGATACCTTTGCCTTGCAAAAATAATCTTCGCACCGAAGTGCCCGATCCTTTAGGCGCAGCCAGAATGACATCAACATCTTTTGGAGGAACGATGCCGGTCTGTTCCTTAAAGGTTACGCCAAATCCATGGGAAAAGTATAAAGCTTTTCCTTTTGTCAAGTGTGGTTTTATCGTTGGCCACGTAGCAATCTGCCCAGCGTCTGACAAAAGATATTGAATGATCGTGCCGCGTTGTGCCGCTTCTTCAATGTCAAACAAAGTTTCACCTACAACCCAGCCGTGCTGAATTGCCTTGTCCCATGTTTTGCCGCCTTTGCGCTGACCAACGATTACGTTAAATCCGTTGTCGCGTAAGTTGAGCGCTTGCGCAGGCCCTTGTACACCGTAGCCGATGATTGCGATGGTTTCGTTTTTCAAAACATCCAATGCTTTTTCCATCGGAAACTCTTCGCGGGTTACCACTTCTTCTACCGTTCCGCCAAAATTGATCTTTGCCATACCTTGTTGGTTAATTGTTATTCGTTGTTATTAATATTTAATTCTTCACTTCTTTGGGCGGCTTCGGGCTATCCACTACAAGTCCGGCCACGCTTACGCTCACGCGCTTCGGGCTTTCCGCTTCTATCCCTGCCGCGGGCTTAGTCCACGTCCACAATTCTTTCGCTTTGTTCAAAGTACGCAGCACTTCCTTCCTGAATAGTTACATTTTCTACTTCAATCAATTTCTCCAACTGCAATTTTACTTTTTCCATCAAGTCGGGGGTAACGAAGAGAAGCATCACCACACCACCGCGCCTGAAATCATCTTCGTTTTCATGAGCCATCATTTTTTTTATACGCACTCTTCTGCGATTTAAAATATTAATGATCCGGTTCAATACCGAAAAATTATTGTCGGCATAAAGGATTAATGTGAATTCCTGTTTCATAGTATTAAGTCTTGAGCATTAGACACTGGTTGGTGCTTCCAAGATGATATCGCTTACCGAGGCACCTGCCGGCACCATCGGAAAAACATTATCTTCTTTACCAACCACTACTTCCAAAAAATAAGAGCTCTTTGCTTCAAGCATTTCGCGAATAGCACTTTGCAGCTCCTCACGCTTCTCAACTTTTCTTGCTTTTATTCTATAGGATTCAGCAAGTTTTACGAAATCAGGATTGTCCATTTCTGTAAATGAATACCTTTTTTCATGAAATAACTGCTGCCATTGACGCACCATACCAAGAAAGTTATTATTCAACACCAAAATCTTCACCGGCACTTTGTATTGCATCACAGTCCCCAACTCTTGTATCGTCATTTGAAAGCCACCATCTCCAATTACAGCCACAACCTGTTTCTCTGGCCCTGCCAATTTTGCACCGATAGCGGCTGGCAACGCAAATCCCATCGTTCCTGCGCCACCCGAAGTAATGTTGGTGCGCGGTTTTTTGTATTCGTAATAGCGTGACGTTGTCATCTGGTGCTGACCCACATCGGTTACGATGACAGCTTCGCCTTTTGTCATTTCAGAAAGAAGATGGATCACTTCGCCCATCACAAGTTCACCTGAAGGGTTAAATTCTTTCCGAACTATTTTTTCATTTTCGATTTCATTCAACGCTCGAAACTTGTCAATCCACTCGGTGTGCTTATTAGCATCACATTTTTTAATCAGCGATTGCAACGCTTCTTTCGCATCGGCAAGTACAGCTACTTCTGTTTTAATTATTTTGTTAATCTCTGCTTTATCAATATCAATGTGGATGACTTTTGCTTGTCTGGCATATTTGCTTACGTTCCCGGTTACCCGGTCGTCGAAGCGCATACCTATGCCGATGAGCACATCGCAATCATTTGTTAAAACATTGGGGCCGTAGTTTCCATGCATACCAAGGAAACCAACGTAATTTGGATGATCCGTTGGGAAGCCTCCAAGACCGAGTAGGGTGCACGCCACCGGAATTCCAGTTTTCTCAGAAAATTCAACCAACTCTTTTGTAGCGCCTGATAGAATATTTCCTTGTCCGGCAAGGATGTATGGCTTCTTCGCTGAGTTGATTAGTTTTGCCGCTGCTTCAATTTGTGAGATTTGCAGAACGGGACTAGGTTTATACGTGCGGATTGATTCGCAGTGCTTGTACTCGAACTCTTCGATCAATTCATTCTGCGCATTCTTGGTAATATCAATGAGAACGGGACCTGGTCTTCCGCTTCGTGCGATATAAAATGCTTTGGCTACTGCTGGTGCAATATCTTTTGCTTCAGTTACCTGCACATTCCATTTCGTTACAGGCAGCGTAGTATTTACCACATCAATTTCCTGAAAGGCATCGGTCCCCAACAAATGCGCAAACACCTGGCCGGTGATACAAACTATCGGTGTTGAATCGATCAGAGCATCGGCCAAGCCAGTAACAAGATTAGTTGCGCCCGGGCCTGAAGTTGCCAATGCCACTCCAACTCGACCACTTACGCGCGCAAAGCCTTGTGCTGCGTGTACAGCACCTTGTTCATGCCGAACCAAAATATGAGTGAGCTGATCTGCGTATCCGTAAAGCGCATCGTACACCGGCATGATGGCTCCACCAGGATAACCGAATAGCGTTGTTACTTTTTCTGCCACGAGAGAACGCAACAAAACCTCAGACCCTGAGATCTTTTTCTTTGTTGGCACAACTAGCGCTTCAGTCTTCGTCAGTAACGCATCCATCGACTGCTGTTTTTACTTGTTTCGCGTATTTGTATAACACTCCGCTTTTCACTTTTAATGTTGGCGCCACATATCGTGATCTGCGAATAACCAGCACCTTTTCTTCTACTAATAAATTCAGCTGATGTTTTTTAATATCAATCTCAATCCAATCGCCGTCTTCTATGAGAGCAAGCAGGCCTCCGTCAAATGCCTCAGGTGTGATGTGGCCAACAACGAACCCATGTGTTCCTCCTGAAAATCTTCCATCTGTGATGAGAGCCACATTTTTTCCGAGACCAGCGCCCATAATAAGTGAAGTGGGCTTTAACATTTCGGGCATACCGGGAGCGCCTTTCGGTCCCACATAGCGGATCACCACTACATCACCTTCTTTTATTTTTCCAGAACGGATACCGTCAACCAACTCAAACTCTCCATTGAAAACGCGTGCTGTGCCACGGAATTTTTCTCCTTCTTTTCCAGTGTTTTTTGCGACAGCACCTTTCGACGCAAGATTGCCGTATAAAATTTGAATGTGTCCTGTTTTCTTAATTGCCTTTTCGACCGGGTATATCACATTCTGTTTCTCAAAATCGAGTGAAGGGATTTCTTTCAGGTTCTCGGCGACTGTTTTTCCTGTCACGGTAATACAATCACCATGCAAGTATTTGTTTTCTAATAGATATTTCATCACGGCCGGTGTGCCGCCAACTTTGTGAAGATCTCCCATTAAATATTTTCCACTGGGTTTCAAATCTGCAAGTAATGGTGTCTTGTCGGAGATGCGCTGAAAATCTTCTTGTGTAATTTTTACGCCCGCTGATTTAGCCATGGCGATGAGATGAATTACTGCATTGGTCGATCCACCCAAGGCCATCACGATTGTAAGCGCGTTTTCAAATGCGTCAAACGTCATGATGTCTCGTGGCTTCAAATCTTTTTCCAATAAAAGATGCATCGCTTTTGCAGCCTCAATGCATTCGTTGGTTTTTTCTTTGCTCAACGCTGGATTGGAAGATGAATACGGCAACGCCATGCCTAGCGCTTCGATAGCCGAAGCCATCGTGTTGGCTGTGTACATGCCACCACACGCGCCCGCACCCGGACATGAATTTTGAATTATGCCCAGATAATCTTCATCCGAAAGTTTATTAGCTAATTTTTCTCCAAGTGCCTCAAATGCAGAAACGATATTTAACTCTTTGCCTTTCCAATGACCACCGGCAATGGTGCCTCCATAAATCATTATTGACGGCCGATTCAAACGGCCCATTGCCATCAAAGCACCTGGCATATTTTTATCACAACCCACTACTGCGATCAGCGCATCATAATACTGCGCGCCACAAATTGTTTCAATAGAGTCGGCAATCACTTCGCGGCTCACAAGAGAATAGCGCATGCCTTCAGTGCCGTTGCTCATGCCATCACTCACACCAATCGTATTGAAAATCAATCCGACTAATTCCTGATCCCATACGGCTTGTTTTACCTGTGTCGCAAGCGCATTCAAGTGCATGTTGCAAGAGTTGCCCTCAAAGCCGGTGCTCGCAATTCCTACCTGCGCTTTTTTCAAGTCGTGCTCATTCAGGCCAATAGCGTAAAGCATAGCCTGTGCACCCGGCAATGTCATGTCTTGTGTGATGGTGCGACTATGTCTATTGAGTTCCATTCTTTATTTCAGTCTTGGTCCTGATTAGTTAAACAATAACGTAAGCATGACTTTTTTCTGTCACCATATTTTGATAAGCTTCCTGCACAATTGCGCCCAACGATGTCTTCCACGATTTATTTAATTTTTCTCCTTCAATAGAACTGATCCCGACAATCCCTGCAGCAGTGCCGCAGAAGAACGCACTGTCGGCTTTAAATAATTCTTCGGGTTTGAAGAGTCTTTCTTTTACAGGCAACTCAAGTTCGTAGCAGATGTCCAAAACAACCTGGCGCGTGATACCAGGCAAAATATTACCTCGTGGTGGAGTGTAGAGTACTCCATCTTTTTCGTAGAAGAAATTTGCACCAGGGCCTTCGGCTACAAATCCGCTCGCGTCAAGCATCAGGGCCTCGTCAAATCCACGCTGCCGAGCTTCATTAGAGGCAAGAATAGAATTGACATAATGCCCGCATACTTTAGCATCTATAATTACGCTTTTGGGGTTAGGGCGCTGGTAAGATGAAATGCAAACGGATAATTGTCGATGGTTGAAATATTTGTCCCACTTCCATGCACATATCATCAATGTAGATTTCTGCGGAGATGTGAGAGTCATATTCTCACCGGCAATTACCAAAGGACGCAAGTAGGCGCTTGACAAATTATTTTTTTCCAAAATCTGATAGCTCAGCTGAGTGAGCTCTTCTGAACTATAATCGAAAGGGATGCTCATCAACTCACAACTTTTGCGCAAGCGATCGAAATGTTCGTAGGGCTTAAAAATTTTGGTACCGTTGATGGTATGATAGGAGCGAATGCCTTCAAAAACGCCGAGCCCGTAGTGAAGAGTTTGACTGTAAAGATCAGCACTGGCATCTTTCGCTTTAATAAATTGCCCGTCTAAAAAAAGTACAGTGTCTTCGTTATAGTAATCCATAGGCCTTTAAAACAATCGTTAGTTTGCGTTAACCTCTATAAAACAAAACCGCCCCGATAATCGGGGCGGTTGATGATCTTTTTACAACATCACTACTACCCCGGTGAATGGAGAATAATAATAATGACGCTAACAAGCACAGACGCACTTCCGATGAGGGAAGCGAAATCTCTATTCTTCTTTATTGCATTGTGTTGAAGCATGATACAACGTTAGGAAAAATTATCGCAGATTGCGGTATGATACTCTAAAAAAATTTATGCATATAACAAATGTTAGGTAGTAAAGATCAGTGTGATTTTCTAATTTGACGATAACTTGACTTCAACAAAATAAACCCAATCATGATAAAGACTCTATTCTTTTTTCTTTTTATCACAAATATCGCGCTAGCCCAGAAGTATACCGGAGACAGTTGGGCTACAGTCACCAGCAAAGGCAGTGGCACACTCGGTGTTGTGTATTATCCACAGCCCGGTTTGATCTATGAAGAAGGCGGAAAGATAAAAGGAGTTTGTACTGAAATACTCAATGATTTTGTTGCTTATGTACAGACCAAGCATGGAAAGAAAATTACTGTTCAATATCTCGGAGCCGAAAAAGTGTACAGTGATTTTTTGAAAGTGTGTCAGACCACTCCAGACATTCTTGGAGTAACTAACGTGACGATAACTGAAGAAAGGAAAAAGCTGATGAAGTTTACCCCTCCGTTTCTATCCAACAAGGAAACTTTGATCACACATAAAAATGCACCGACTATAGAAAATATTAAGTCATTGGGAACAGACCTTAAAGGTTACACGGCCGTAGCACTCACCGGGAGTGTGCATGTGAAATATATCGATCAACTGAAAAGAGATTACCTACCATCACTCACCATTACCAACGGCCCATCGGGCGGCGAGATTTTAAAACAGATCAGTGCCGACCCGAAATTGTTCACGATTTTAGATTTTACAGAATACGTTGATGCTACACGAAAAGGACTTCCGGTGAAGTGGCAAAATGTGCCAATCGGCGATTTGCAAGAGCTTGCCTTTGTTATGTCTAAGCAAACTGACTGGGATAAAATCTGGGCTGAGTTTCTCACGCCCGAATACCGAAAGAGTGAAAAATATCGGAAAGTCATTGCTGCAAATCTTGGAGCTGCTTATTTAAGTATGTTGAAATAGAATTTTCTGGTTTGACGAAGCTCAAATTGTGGATTATCACACATTGATTAATCTGCACATTTGCTAATTTGCGTATCGACTAATTAACAAATCCATATGCAATACAACGTTACTGTGATCGGTTCGGGCCCCGGAGGATATGTAGCTGCCATTCGCTGCGCACAACTTGGTTTTAAAACGGCTATCGTCGAAAAATATAATACGCTGGGCGGCACGTGTCTCAATGTGGGTTGTATCCCGTCCAAGGCACTTCTCGATTCAACAGAGCACTTTCACAATGCAGCCCATACATTCAAAGAACACGGCATTGATATTTCTGAGCCAAAAGTGAACATCACACAAATGATTGCGCGCAAATCTGATGTGGTAAAACAAAATGTAGACGGCATCGCTTTTCTGATGAAGAAAAATAAAATCGATGTATTAACAGGGATAGGTTCGTTCGTTGACAAAAACACAATTAAGGTTACTGCTAAAGATGGAAAAGAAACAACGATTACCACTGATAACGTCATAATTGCGACGGGCTCAAAACCTACGCCACTGCCGTTTGCTCCATTCGACAAAAAAAGAATTATATCTAGTACAGAGGCGCTCGAACTCAAAGAAGTGCCCAAGCATTTGATCATCGTGGGCGGCGGTGTGATTGGAATGGAGCTCGGCTCAGTCTATGCACGTATTGGCTCGAAAGTTTCTGTCGTGGAGTTTTTAGATAGCCTTATCCCAACTATGGATGGCACGATGGGCAAAGAGTTATTAAAATCCACCAAGAAACTAGGAATGGATTTTTATCTAGGCCACAAAGTCACTACACTAGAAAATAAGGGAAAAGAAGTAGTGTTGAAAGCTGAACCTAAAAACGGTGGTGCTGCAATTGAATTGAAAGGCGATTATTGTTTGGTTAGTGTCGGGCGCAGACCTTATACTGAGGGACTTGGTTTGGAAAAAATTGGAATAGAATTAGATAAAGGAAAAGTCCCGGTGGATGATCATCTCAAAACTAAGATCGATAATATATATGCGATTGGTGATGTGATCCGTGGTGCAATGCTGGCTCATAAAGCCGAAGAAGAAGGTGTGAATGTTGCAGAGCGCTTGGCCGGTCAAAAACCACACATAAATTATTTACTTATTCCGGGAGTTGTGTACACATGGCCGGAAGTAGCGAGTGTTGGCTATACCGAAGAGCAATTGAAGGAACAAAGTCGTGCTTATAAAATTGGAAACTTTCCATACAAAGCACTTGGGCGCGCGCGCGCGTCTATGGACATGGACGGGCTTGTAAAAATACTAGCCGACAAAGCTACCGATGAAATTTTAGGTGTGCATATTATTGGCGCCCGTGCTGCCGACATGATTGCAGCTGGGGTAGTAGCGATGGAATACCGCGCTTCGGCCGAAGATGTTTCAAGGATGAGTCACGCCCACCCAACGTATATGGAAGCAGTGAAAGAGGCATGCCTTGCTGCTACTGCCAACAGGCCGATACACATGTGATTTAGATCATTGAAAACTAAAGCGTTAAGGCTTGGAATGTTTTTCAAGCCTTTCTATTTTGTTGTATCAATTGAAAATTCACCAGCGCTCTCAATAAAATCGCTCCCACGATTGGCATTAAAAACACATTCAGCGACTGCGGTAAAAAATACCATAAGCCAAGCACAAGTGCACTTAAAATTGTAGTAACCAAAAAATAAGTTCCAAGCCATTTTGGTTTTTGTTTTCTTAGAAGAAAGATGGCGGCGACCAGATGTGTCGGCAAAGCCCAGAGCAAATTAAAATTATTAGCCGCAGCCTTGTGGTCCGTTAGCGTCCAGAGCAAGAGCAATAAAATTCCAAGCAAGCCAAGAGTTGAAAATAAAACTACATCAAACCATCGCGATAGTTTTTTCGACTGCCAATCTCGCCATGTGAGAAGTGAGACGAAGCTTAAGAAAACTCCAAACACAATCCACGGGTGAACCCAATGAAAGGAAATTTTTTGAGGCGCGGATTCGAATGTGATTATTTTTTCTTTAACTAAGGCTGCACCCAAGGCTTTGTTCGTAGCGTGATCAAATGATGATTCAATGTAATCAGGCAGGAACATATATTCGAAAGGCAGCGCTTTTTTGTCCATGGGCAAACCCAAACAAATGTCAATACCCAAATCGCCCCACGGCTGCTGTGGAAGATAAAGATCAGTAAGATTGCGAATCGTATAATCAGTTTTGATAAAACTGGAATCAAAAACAACATCGTCTTTTAGTACAGCTTTGAATGCATCACGCACTTTGGTAGCGCAATTATTATAGAAATAATCATAACGATAGGTTTGATTTTGAGGCTGCACATTTACCCAAAGAAAGTCAAAGATCGCCTGTGTTTGCTGTAGGTTTAGATTTATTACCTGTTCATGTACAAACCGGTTGTGTGCAATATAGTATTCACGAAAATCAGCGTAAGGGTAGGCTTCCACCATATAATACAAGTAACCTCTGGCGAAATTGAGATAGAAGTGTGGTTGGTTGAAATTGAAAACACCATAATTAAAAAATGCATCGAATTGAAGAAGCGAATCACGAACGCGAATTCCACTGTGACCAAACGCAGAATAAAGCTCCTCCTGACCCGGCCCAAACGTGATGACAGAGATTGTGGCCTTATTTGTAAGTTTAATCGGCTGTGCAAATCCAGTTACCGTAAGGACAACACCAAGAATCAATAGAAACTTTTTCATTTGGATAAAATAATGCCCAAGATAAAACAAATCGTTTTCGAAAAAGTAATTTTGATGCAATGAACCGTAAAATCACCGATGGCCTGAATTTTTTAAGTAAGCAAACGCTACAGCGGATGTCTACTATGGCCAGTTCGTTGTCAAGTTTTCAAATCTCGAAAACCACAAGTCGTGTGAAACATACCGGAATGCCCATAAGTATTTCTATTGAACCTACAACATCATGCAATTTGCGCTGCCCCGAATGTCCAAGCGGACTGCGTTCGTTCACCCGACCAACGGGAATGTTGAAAAAGGAATTGTTTGAATCGGTAATCGATCAACTAGCGCCAACACTTTCGTATTTGATTTTTTATTTTCAAGGCGAACCTTTTTTGAATCCGGCTCTGCTTGACATGGTTCATTACGCATCGAACAAAAAGATTTATACGGCAACTTCCACTAATGCCCATTATCTAAATGATGAAGCCGCCAGAAAAACAGTGGAATCGGGACTTGATCGGTTGATAATTTCAATTGATGGCACAACCCAAGACACATATCAATCCTATCGTGTCGGTGGAAGAATTGACAAAGTAATTGAAGGGACACAGAATATTCTGAAATGGAAGAAGGAACTGAAATCGAAAACGCCGCACGTTATCTTCCAATTTCTGGTTGTGCGGCCAAACGAACATCAGATAGACGAAGTTAAAACCTTGGCTCAAACCCTTGGCATTGACGAAGTGAAATTGAAAACCGCTCAGATTTATGATTACGAAAATGGTTCGGATTTAATTCCACTCAACGAAAAATATTCCCGTTATAAAAAGAATAGCAACGGAACCTATGCTATTCGCAATGGATTGCTTGACCATTGCTGGAAGATGTGGCACAGCTGCGTAATAACTTGGGATGGGAAAGTGGTGCCTTGTTGCTTTGACAAAGACGCTCATTTTGTGCTCGGCGACTTAAATAAGAATTCTTTCAGGGAAATTTGGCAGGGAGAAAAGTATAATCAGTTTCGTAATTCACTCTTTACCTCACGTTCGGAAATAGAAATGTGCCGCAACTGCACTGAGGGGGCCAAAGTTTTTGCCTGATTTTGACGTTTGCCAAGCCCGATGGCAACAAGAGCACCAACGTGGAAAGAGAATCGGGTGAACGAATACCTTACATTTTCAAACGTGCATGCAACCTCATCACAATTGAAAAGAAGACCGTGTAAAAAAGCACAACAGACAAACAGCACAAATGGAACATAGCCCGCGAATTTAATTGTTGATACAAAGGACGTCTGATTTGAGAAAGACGTACCGGCAGAGAAGCCCAAATTAATGCTGATGTAAGATTTTATGGCGCTTATTCCGATTTCACCCAACTGGGGCCAAAATTATACCCCCATTTGTATAACCCCTTGCAAAAATCGCCACTGTTAAACTTATATTGCGCGCTCATTAACATTAGATTATGATGAATTTGCGCGTGTGCCTTTTGGTTGTCCTGTTTACTCAGGGAGTAACTTTTGCCCAATCTAAAAATGAATCGGTGCCTCTGGATTGGTTCCTCAAAGATCCGCTTCTAGACTCTGTTCAGGGGTTGAGCGTAGAAAAAACCTATACTACTATTTTGAAAGACCAGCCTTCGCGTGAAGTAATCGTAGCGGTTGTCGACTCCGGAATTGATATTGATCACGAAGATTTGAAAGATGTAATCTGGACTAATGCGCACGAAATTCCCGGTAACGGTATTGATGACGACAAGAACGGGTATATCGATGACGTACATGGGTGGAATTTTATCGGTGGGAAAAATGGCAATGTAGATGCTGATACTTATGAATTGACCAGAGAATTTATCCGGCTCGGCAAGAAATTTGAAAATGTAAAGGATGGTAAAGTTGCCAAGAAACAAAGAACAGAATACGAACAATACTTAAAGATAAAGGAGAAATATGAGCGCCTGAAATCTACTAATGAAGTGCAATACCAGAAGTATTCGGGTTATTATAACAACATGAAACAAAGCATCGACACATTGAAGGCGTTGATGAAAACTGATAAACTTTCGGCAGAAGACGTAAAAAAATTTGAAACGAATGACCCTAATCTCCTTTTTGCGAAAGGATTTTTATTGCAACTCTATCGCAATGCAGGCGAAGACGCCGACCTTAATGAATATTTGAAAGAACTGAAAGAGGGAATGGATTACTTTGGCGTGATTGTTAAGTTTGGTTATAACGTAGATTTTGATTCACGCCAGATTGTCGGTGATCACTACGAGGACACACACGAAAAAAATTATGGCAACAATGACGTGAAAGGCCCAGACGCAACGCACGGCACCCATGTAGCCGGTATTATCGCTGCCAACCGAGCCAACAACATTGGTATTAAAGGAATTGCCGATCACGTAAAGATTATGGTAGTGCGTGCAGTGCCTAATGGTGATGAGCGCGACAAAGACATTGCCAACGCTATTATTTATGCTGTAGACAACGGGGCTCAGATTATCAATATGAGTTTTGGTAAAAAATTCTCACCCGAGAAAGAGGCTGTGGATCGTGCTGTAAAGTATGCCGAACAAAAAGGCGTTTTGATGGTGCATGCAGCCGGCAATGAAGGCGATAACCTTGATGTAGAAAAAAACTTCCCGACTCGCTTTTACCTTAATAATAAGGAAGCCAGAAACTGGGTGGAAGTCGGTGCATCCTCGTGGGGTACAGGTCAGGATTTTGTGGCCGATTTTTCCAATTATGGAAAGAAATCGGTTTCTTTTTTCTCGCCGGGGGTTCAGATATATTCTACTACACCCGGCAATACATACAAAAATGAAAGCGGCACCAGTATGGCCAGCCCCGCTGCTGCAGGTGTAGCTGCGTTGCTTATGTCTTATTTTCCCGAACTTACCGCCACGCAGGTCAAGGATATCATGATCAAGTCCACGCGCAAATTTGACCAGTTGAAAGTGCAGGAGCCTGGCGACAAAAAGGAAGTAGAATTTAGCCAGCTAAGCCTTTCCGGTGGATTGATCAATGCCTACGAGGCCGTAAAGATGGCTCAGGATATGAGAAACCAGAAGGCTGTAAAGTGAGGTACAAACCAGCATTTACATTATGATTATATTTGCAGCCTGCTTATGGCTCTCAACCCTAAATTATATGATGAAGTAACCCGGATTTTCACGGCCTACCTCGAAAAAAAAGAACTCAGAAGAACATCAGAACGCTACGCTATTCTCGAAGAGATATATTCGCTCACCGGGCACTTTGATGTAGAATCCCTCTATATCAGAATGAAAAATAAGAGTTATCGGGTAAGCCGTGCTACAGTTTATAATACGCTCGATTTATTGCTGGAATGTGATTTGGTGAGTAAGCATCAGTTTGGCCAGAATCTCGCTCAGTATGAAAAATCATACGGCTATAAACAGCACGATCATCTTATTTGCACCGACTGTAACAAAGTGATGGAGTTTTGCGATCCGCGAATTCAAAATATTCAAAACACAGTCGAAGAATTGCTGCATTTTAATGTGATGCACCATTCGTTAATTTTGTATGCTACCTGTAAAAAAGAAAATTGCGAAAACAAATTGTCATGAACTTTGCTCAAGAAATAAAAAACAAAACCCTCATCCTGCGTATCAGTGGCGATTTGATCGGTGAAGACAACGGTACGCAACTGGTGGCTGCTGTGAACGAAGCCATGAGCCATCTCGCTTTGACGTGCATCATTGATATCTCCGGGCTGCGCTACATCAATAGCAGTGGCATTGGCGTGCTGATTACAATTCTTACCAAATTTCGCAATAAAGGCGGCGAAGTTTACCTGATGAACCCGTCGGAAAGTGTGAAAAAACTCCTGATCATCACCAAACTCAACTCTATCTTCCAGATCATTCAATCGGAAGATGAAGCCATGGCCAAAAAGTAATTCCCTTTCCGATAACCGAAATAAAATGAAAGTAGACGTATTGTTAGGTCTTCAGTGGGGCGATGAAGGCAAAGGCAAGATTGTGGATGTACTTGCTCCGCTATACGACGTGGTAGCCCGTTTTCAGGGCGGCCCCAATGCAGGCCATACTCTTGAGTTTGACGGAATCAAACATGTTCTTCA
>JABDGP010000019.1:30000-45776 GCA_013285945.1 Bacteroidota bacterium
AGAGTGCGTAACAGCTCACTGGTCGAGCGACAGGGCATCGATAATAATCGGGCATCAAGTATAGTACCGAAGCTCAGGATTTTAGTAGCAATACTAGAGTGGTAGGGGAGCATTCCAACTGCGGAGAAGCCCAGGGGTCACCCGAGGTGGAGCGATTGGAAAAGCAAATGTAGGCATAAGTAACGATAAGGCAGGTGAGAACCCTGCCCACCGATAGACTAAGGTTTCCGCGGCAATGTCAATCAGCCGCGGGTAAGTCAGGGCCTAAGGCGCATCCGAAAGGAGAAGCTGATGGACAACGGGTTAATATTCCCGTACTACCGTAATGAGCGAAGGAGAGAAGGAGGAGTGATAGCTCCGCGCCCTGACGGAATAGGGCGTTGAAAGGCGTAGGTATATCTTTGGTAGGCAAATCCGCCAGAGGTGCTGAAACCCAACAGTACACAGAGGCCTCGGCCGAAGTGATAGAGAGCGTAAGCAGACTTCCAAGAAAACCTTCTAAGCATATGATTATGGTACCTGTACCGCAAACCGACACAGGTAGTCAAGAAGAATATTCTAAGGTGCTCGAGTGAACCATGGCTAAGGAACTCGGCAAAATAACCCTGTAACTTCGGGAGAAGGGGTGCCCTCGAGCAATCGAGGGCCGCAGAGAAATGGCCCAGGCGACTGTTTAACAAAAACACATGGCTTTGCGAAATCGAAAGATGAAGTATAAGGCCTGACACCTGCCCGGTGCTGGAAGGTTAAGGGGGGACGTTAGCGCGCAAGTGCGAAGCGTTGAACTGAAGCCCCAGTAAACGGCGGCCGTAACTATAACGGTCCTAAGGTAGCGAAATTCCTTGTCGGGTAAGTTCCGACCTGCACGAATGGTGTAACGATCTGGGCGCTGTCTCAGCCATGAGCTCGGTGAAATTGTAGTCACGGTGAAGATGCCGTGTACCCGTCACGGGACGGAAAGACCCCATGAACCTTTACTATAGCTTCACATTGGCATTGGGAGGATGATGTGTAGGATAGGCGGGAGGCACTGATCCGCGGCCGCTAGGTTGCGGGGAGCCAACGGTGAAATACCGCCCTTTATTTTCTTGATGCCTAACCACGCGACAAGCGTGGGACATTGTGTGGTGGGTAGTTTGACTGGGGTGGTCGCCTCCGAAAGTGTATCGGAGGCTTTCAAAGGTATGCTCAGTACGCTTGGTAACCGTACGTGGAGTGCAATAGCACAAGCATGCTTGACAGTGAGACCGACGGGTCGAGCTGGTGCGAAAGCAGGATATAGTGATCCGGTGGTTCTGCATGGAAGGGCCATCGCTCAAAGGATAAAAGGTACTCTGGGGATAACAGGCTGATCTCCCCCAAGAGCTCATATCGACGGGGAGGTTTGGCACCTCGATGTCGGCTCGTCACATCCTGGGGCTGGAGAAGGTCCCAAGGGTTAGGCTGTTCGCCTATTAAAGTGGCACGCGAGCTGGGTTCAGAACGTCGTGAGACAGTTCGGTCCCTATCTGTGATGGGCGTAGGAAGTTTGAGGGGTCCTGATCTTAGTACGAGAGGACCGGATTGGACCAACCGCTGGTGTACCGGTTGTAGCGCCAGCTGCACAGCCGGGTAGCTACGTTGGGAGCGGATAAGCGCTGAAAGCATCTAAGCGCGAACCCCGCCCCGAGATGAGACTTCCATAGAGGGCCGTCAGAGACGATGACGTTGATAGGCCGCAGGTGTAAAGTCAGTAATGACAAAGCCGAGCGGTACTAATGGCCCGAACGCTTCGAATAACAAATTTTTCACCTCACGTGCTCGTTTGCATGTACTACAGACTCTAAGTATTCTTTTCTCCGGTGTGTTAACGATTATTGAAATAGTCCAAAGTAGTTAGTCGATAGTCTTTAGTAGTATTCGTTACTACAGACTCAGACTACCAGCTCAGGACTCAGGAACTTAAGGCGATCCCGATAACGATCGGGACGGTGGGGGATAAACCCACTGGAGCGCCAAAGAACTTAAGGCGACTATGGCGGTGGGGACCACCTCTTCCCATTCCGAACAGAGCAGTTAAGCCCACCAGCGCCAATGGTACTAGGGTAAAACCCGGGAGAGTAGGTCGTTGCCTGAACTTTTTATAAAAGCCCCACTTGATAGTGGGGCTTTTTTCGTTTACAGGTTTTCTAATACAGGCGACAGCGAAAGCGTTATTCAAATTGGATCGTTAATCACAATCCAACACCCACTCGAATTTCTATAAAGGAGCGAGATTAAATTTCTACCTTTAAATATTCTATGCGAGAAGATTACTTAAAGGCAGATGGCGAGAAGCAAGATGCTAACGACAAGGAATTTGAAAAGGCGCTGCGACCACTTTCATTCGATGATTTTACCGGTCAGCAGAAAGTTACTGATAACATCAAAGTATTTGTGCAGGCTGCAAAACAACGCAGTGAGCCACTTGATCATGTGCTGCTTCATGGCCCGCCGGGCTTAGGTAAGACAACACTCTCGTTCATTATCGCAAATGAACTTGGATCCAGTATAAAAATTACTTCAGGCCCAGTGCTTGACAAGCCCAGCGACCTTGCAGGTTTGCTTACAAATCTGGAGGCGCATGATGTTCTATTCATCGATGAGATTCATCGGTTGAATCCAATTGTCGAAGAGTATTTGTATTCGGCAATGGAAGATTATCGCATAGACATAATGCTAGACAGCGGCCCAAACGCGCGCTCCGTACAAATTGGACTTAACCCTTTTACGCTAATTGGTGCTACCACGCGAGCAGGATTACTCACTTCGCCATTACGCGCGCGTTTTGGAATTAATGCTAGGTTGGAATATTATGATTCGCAACTGCTTACAACTATTGTTAAACGCACAGCTGAAATTTTGACGACCGCTATTGAGGCCGATGCAGCTTTTGAAATTGCTCGCAGAAGCCGTGGTACTCCGCGGATTGCGAATAATTTATTGAAGCGTACGCGCGACTTTGCACAAATCAAGGGAAATGGAACCATTACAAAACCCATTGCACAACTTGCTCTGAAAGCTTTGGATGTTGATGAAAATGGGTTGGATGAAATGGATAACCGCATCCTAAGCGCCATCATTGAAAAATTCAAGGGCGGACCGGTTGGTCTCTCTACAATTGCAACTGCGGTGAGTGAAGAAGCAGAGACTATTGAAGAAGTGTATGAACCATTTCTAATTCAGGAAGGCTACATCAAGCGCACTTCTCGGGGACGAGAAGCAACCGAACTCGCCTATAAGCATCTTAAAATTCCAAGACCAAGAACACAAGGATTGTTTGATTAAGTGCGCGATTAAATCTTAACACCAATGGATTTTGCCGAACCTTGTTTTCGGGAAATAATTAAGTTGCTAACAATGAAACTAATTACCCCAACCACGATCATCAACAAAGTTTGCCATGCATGGAAGACAAAAACAAATGCAACCGCATCTGCACTGGAAACATGGTAAAGAGCTGTTAATCCCAACGGAACTAAAACATGGTAAGATCCAGTACCTCCTGGAAGTGGCGCAGCCATTGCAATTGAACCTATCGCAAATAAAGTAACTACCGCACTGAATCCAAGAGAGGCTGTCTCAGGAAATGCAAGAAGCACGAGGTAACTCATTAAAAAATATAAACTCCAGATTGAAAGTGAATAAACCACAAAAAGAATTTTGTTTTTCAATTGAAAGACCGACAACAATCCTTCTTTGAATCCATGAATAATTTTAAGAATCTTTTCATTCTTGCGTAAAAAATAAATGGCCACTAGAAAAGCAATTCCGAGAGCAATTGCAATCCATACCCAAATGGAAATCGTCATTTTTTCTCCTGAAGAAAAATCAAGAGAATCTATAAAGGCTTTCAATTTTGTCCATTCCAAGTAAAAGGATATGGCGATGAGTATGAGAAGACATAATACATCTACAATCCGTTCGGTTACTACGGTGCCGAAAGAAATTTCAATGGGTGTTTTCTCCAATTCATAAAGATTATAACACCGCGATACTTCGCCGCCACGTGGTACAGCGAGGTTTACAAGATAACCAGTCATCAATGACAGAAAACTATTTCCCAATCCTACGTTGTGCCCTGTTGGTTGCAAAAGCATTTTCCAGCGTAAAGCGCGCACTACATGACTGATTACTGCGAAGAAGGCCATTAACCACAAATAAAACTTATCACACTTTTGCCATGCCTTCCAGAGAAAGTCTAATTTATTTTCGCCCTCCACATTCAGTCCGCGCAGTGAAAGCCAAAGCAAAATAGCTGTGATTACAAAAGTAATTATGTAGCGAAGGGCAGTCTTGAGATTAGGAGACATCAAGTTAGGCGAGCTTATTATCGGGAGTAGGGAAAATAAGTGCGGGCTTGAATTTTTTAGCTTCTTCAAACTCCATAGAAGCATATGAAATCACGATTACAATGTCGCCCACTTGCGCTTTACGTGCAGCCGGCCCGTTGAGACAAATAGTGCCACTGTTCCGCTCTCCTTTAATCACGTAAGTTTCAAGTCGCTCACCGTTGTTTACGTTTACTACATGCACCTTTTCGCCTTCAATCAGATTAGCGGCATCCATCAAGGCTTCATCGATTGTGATGCTGCCTACATAGTGAAGCTCGGCCTGCGTAACCTTTGCCCGGTGTATTTTAGATTTTAAAATCTCGATTCTCATTCGTTTTCGTTCATTAATAAATTATCAATCAATCGCACCTCACCAATAAACCCCGCAATAAGCAAAACAGTTTCAGTGGTAACGGTTTCAGTAATCTTAAGGTTTTCGGCACTTGCCAATTCAAAATAGTCCAGTTTTATGCCTTCTACAGATTCGCATTTTTGGGCAACAAATTCTTTGACCTTAGAAATGGATTCACCTTGAGTTAACAGTTTTTTGGCAGCTGCCAGTGATTCATAAAAAACAGTAGCCTTTTTCCTTTCCAATCCATTCAGGCGCATGTTGCGCGATGACATGGCCAACCCATCGGCTTCACGAAAAATTGACATTCGCTTCAGATGAAGGTCAAACTTAAGTTCATTCACCAGTTTTTCAATGATTTTGAATTGCTGAAAATCTTTTTGCCCAAAATAGGCGGTCGATGGCCTGATAATGTTAAAGAATTTAGAAACCACTAGCGCTACTCCGCTGAAATGACCTGGTCTAAATTTCCCTTCGAGGATTTTGTCAAGATGCCCAAAATCAAAGGAGATCGTTGAGTCGTGATCGTATATTTCCGGCACGGCTGGAGCGAAAACTACGTCACAGCCGGCGCTTTCTAATAAACTTAAATCCAGATCCAAGGTTCGTGGATACTTTTCGAGGTCTTTTGGGTTATTAAACTGAGCAGGGTTTACGAAAATACTGCAGATGGTGAGCTGGTTCTCGAGCTTTGAGGCCCCAATCAACGACAGGTGACCGGCATGGAGTGCGCCCATTGTGGGTACCAAACCAATGGAGACTAACCCCCATTTTTGGCTCAAAAAGGCCTTTAGTGGCTTGATTTCCTTGAAAATTTCCATTTTAGGCCTCTTTAAAAAAGCCCGCAAATATAGCCCTTATGTTTAAACCTAAGTTGAATAAGGGGCTAATTTTCCGTACTTTTGTGCTCCCGATTTCTTGTCTGAAACAAAATTCAACTGATATGTCAAAAATCCGCATTCTGTATGTTGCCAGTGAGATCAATCCATTTCTTCAAACCACGGAGGTGGCCGACTTTGTGCGCAAATTGCCGCAAGCGATGCAGGAACGCGGAATGGAGATTCGAATTCTGGTACCACGATTTGGTTTGATTAATGAGCGCAAGAATAGACTGCACGAGGTAGTACGCCTCTCAGGTATTAACATTGCCGTGGGTGATGAAGAGAAACCACTGATTATTAAAGTGGCATCGATCCCCAACGCCAAATTGCAGGTGTATTTTATCGACAACGAGGACTATTTTCACCGCAAATCAATGTTTCACGATAAAGAGAACAAGTTCTTTGAAGACAACGATGAGCGAGCAATTTTCTTCTGTAAGGGTGTAATTGAAACAGTACGTAAACTGGGCTGGGGACCGGATATCGTGCATTGCAATGACTGGATTACTAGTTTCATTCCTTTGTATTTAAAGACGACTTATAAAAATGATCCGCTGTTCAAAAATTCGAAAAGCGTGTTTACCATTTACAACAACAGCTTTACGCATAAATTCAAAGGTGATTTGATGGGCAAGGTGCGTATGCTGGATATTGAAGATAACATGCTGGGCCATTTGAAGACGGCTGACTATGAGGGGTTCATTAAATTGGGTGCACAGTGGGCCGATGTCGTAAACGTGGCAGGTGACGGTAAAAAATTGGAAGGCCTTGTGAAAAAAATCAAGGAGAAAAAAGTAGGAGCCATCGAGAAAGATGATGATTATGCAGAGTCATTCTACAACCTATACACTGATTTAGTGGGTTGATTACTTTAATTCCAAAAAAGGCATAGAGTCAGGAGTGAATTAATTCACCCTGACTTTTTTAATTTTGTTTTTAGAACAGTAAGGCAAAATTTATAAACTGAATAATTATGTGCGGAATTGTTGCGTATGTTGGCCACCGCCAAGCGAGTGATATTATTATCAAAGGATTGAAGCGTCTGGAATACCGCGGCTACGATAGTGCTGGTATTGCGTTGCTCAATGGCGGCCTTAATGTTTATAAAAAGAAAGGCAAGGTTTCTGAACTAGAGACTTTCATTAAAGGCCAAGACCTAAACAGCCAAATTGGTATGGGCCACACACGCTGGGCTACTCATGGTGAGCCCAACGATGAAAATGCACATCCTCATTATTCGGCCACTAAAAAATTGGCGATAATACATAATGGCATTATTGAAAATTATAACTCGCTGAAACAAGATCTTCTTCGCAAAGGTCACGAGTTTGACAGTGAAACTGATACTGAGGTTTTCATCCATTTTATCGAAGACATTAAAGACAATGAGGGCTGCTCGCTTGATGAAGCTGTCAGACTTGCACTAACAAAAGTGATTGGCGCTTATGCCATCGTGGTAATGTCACTCGAAGACCCAAATTTGTTGATTGCAGCACGCAAAGGCAGTCCGCTGGTATTGGGTGTTGGCAAAGGAGAATTTTTTATGGCTTCAGACGCCACTCCGATAATTGAGTACACCAACGAAGTGGTTTACCTCAACGATCAGGAAATTGCAGTAGTTAATAATGGAAAGCTTACAATCAAGAACACTGCTAACCTGCCGCTTACTCCGTACGTGCAAACTGTAGACATGGAATTGGAAGCCATTGAAAAAAGTGGTTACGAGCATTTCATGTTGAAAGAAATTTTTGAGCAGTCACGATCTATTAAAGATTGTATGCGAGGCCGTCTTGATTCGAATGCCGGACGATTGACACTTGGTGGCTTGCGCGAATATGTGAACAAGCTGGTGAACGCGGATCGAATATTGATTGTGGCATGCGGTACCTCGTGGCATGCTGGTTTAGTAGCTGAGTATTTTTTCGAAGAATTTTGCCGCACACCCGTGGAAGTTGAATATGCTTCTGAATTCAGGTACCGCAATCCGGTTATTCGCGAAGGCGATGTAGTGATTGCGATATCTCAATCTGGCGAAACAGCAGATACGTTGGCGGCTATTGAGTTGGCCAAGAGCAAAGGAGCAATTATTTTTGGTGTTTGTAATGTAGTGGGCTCTTCTATTCCCCGCTCTACGCATGCCGGAGCGTACACTCACGCTGGCCCGGAGATTGGGGTTGCAAGCACAAAAGCATTTACAGCACAGCTCACCGTTCTGAATATGATTGCGTTGATTGTTGCCCAGAAGAAAGGTACGATCACCGAACAGAAATTTCATGAGCTGCTGGTTGAGATGGAGAACATTCCGGCTAAGGTTGAAAAAGCGTTGAAACTTAATTCGCAGATACAGGTCATTGCCGATGAATTTAAAAATGCACGTAATTTTATTTATCTCGGCCGCGGCTACAATTTTCCGGTGGCGCTCGAGGGAGCGTTAAAACTAAAAGAGATATCATACATCCATGCCGAAGGTTATCCGGCTGCCGAAATGAAGCATGGCCCAATTGCACTTATCGATGAAGAGATGCCGGTTGTGTTTATTGCAACCAAAGATGCTTCCTACGAAAAAGTCGTTTCAAACATTCAGGAGGTAAAGGCGCGCAAGGGCAGAGTGATTGCTATTGTAACCGAAGGAGATACTCACATCCCCAAGATGTCTGAATTTGTGATCGAAGTACCTGCTACACTTGATCCATTGATGCCTTTGATTTCAGTTATACCATTGCAACTACTTTCGTATCATATCGCAGTAATGCGTGGATGCAACGTTGATCAACCAAGGAATTTGGCAAAATCAGTAACTGTCGAGTAGGACCAAATTTTAAGCGTCATTCATCTGTGCAGAGACATTAAAGTCTTTAAGTGGAGCACAAATGTCTTTAAGCAGAGCAAAGAAGTCTTTAAATAGATTCCTTTCCATCGCCTCTCATCCCAAAAGGAGCCCTAATTGTAATCTAGGATAGACCTGAAGCTGAAGATATCCTGGTGAAAAATGTTTAGGCGCCGTTGGTAATTGTCTTCCAGGTTAACAGCTACCCAAAATCAAACCTCCGTCGATGAATTTTTTTCTATTCATACCTGGCTTTTACGGCCAAATGTTTGGACGGCCGAGACTACCTGTTTTCTAACCAATCCACCATTAGCTTACGCTCGGCAAAAAGCCATTTTCCGTTTTGCTTTGCAAAGCTGTCATGATATTTAATGTTGGCGATCATCAGCTTTTGAACGCCGTCCTCAATGGTTTGATGATGAGCAATGCAATATGCAATGCCTGTTGCAGAGTCGTCCTTCAGTAGCAGAACAGTGCTCTGTCCGTTGAAGTGCATTGTCGCGCGATATGTATTAAGGTTATCAAAGACGGGAAACAGGTCTGCTCTTTTATTGATGACTTGAGTCGGTTCAGATGATTTAGCATCCATGTAAACAATGAACCTGGTGTCCTCAGTAAAAAGAGCCATTTGTCCCTGCGCATCGCGAGTGTCAGCACAATAAGCGTATTGATCTATCAGGTTGCGGATAGCCAGCCTGTCGGCAGCCTGTTGTAATTGTTGTTCAGCATTCATTTGTTCAGGTTGTTTAATTGCCTTTAATTTTATGATTGTTGGTGAGTGAGCATCTCTGGAGTTACCCCAAACTTTTGTTTGAAAGATGTATAAAAATGAGAGAGGTTTTCGAAACCCAAGTCCAAATAGATGTCACCCGGTTTTTGTCTTTTCTCGTGAATGAGATAATGAGCTTCTGTTAATCGTTTTTCCTGTAGCCATTTGCGTGGCGATGTTTGAAATATTTTTCGAAATCGCGCTTAAAGCCTGCGAGACTACGCCCGGTGAGTTTTGCGAAATTCTCTACAGGCACATTGTAGTGAAAATTCTGCAGCATGAATTTTTCAAGATCTATTTTATGCGGGTTAGAGAAATCAAATAAGAAAGTTTTTAAAGAAGGTTTTTGGCTCAACACCATTTCAATAGCCTCGTGGGTTTTGATGGTGGCAAGTTTTTTGCTGATTTTCTTCGACTTCTCTGCATAGGGCAACAGCGAATGAAAATAGCTTTTTATAAGCGCGTCCGGCTTTAGAAACAGAAAGTTTTCGCCTTCATATTTTTTACGGCTGGTGATATCAGAGTCAGAAGCAAATTGTTGCAGTGCGATGTCAGTGAGTATGACTGAGATACTTTTGTACTCCTTATCGGCAGCAGGAATTTTTACGGATTTTGTTAATTGATTCTTTCGAGCCAATAACACTTGATTTTTCTTCAGGATTAAACTCCCGTTTTGATGTTGGATATGCGTTTCACCTGAAAACTGAAAAGCAAGGACATGATGTGCCGTGAATTGCTCAAAGCCTCGCTGATGTTCAAACGCACATGAATACACAAAGCTATCTTCCAAAACCTGCGTTACAGGAAGTACTTTGTCGCTCATTGCTTTGCCGTTAGTAATTTTTGATGATAGGCTGTATTTCGCTCATCGGTATTGCTGTCGATAAGCATTAATAACGTCAGCAGTAGAATTGTTGTAATTCCGATCGCTCTCCATAATGGCGCCTGGATAAACATAATGAGTAGGGCGACTGCAATGATAATGGCAGGGAGTATTTTAAAAACCAACGCCAGGTCATGTTTCGATTTTGCTGTTCGCGCTATTTCACTTTGTATGAATGAGTCAGCGTCGTTTTTATAGGCAGCCTCAAACTGCGCGATGCGGGGCTTGTTTGCGAAGTACAACCCGGCACTTACCGCTACTAGAAGTAACCCTGCAACGAATAAAGGCCACACAAAGGATTTAGCCATAGCCGTTTTACCCAATTGCAAGAACCCAAGCGCAATGAGAAAGACTACCAAACTCAGCAGTCCCACCATTTTTGCGGAAAAGACTTCTGCTTTAGCCCAATCAGTGCTTAGTTTTATGATTTCCATTTTCAATCAGTATTTAAAGTCCAAGATGAGTAATTGTCAATTCAATTTACTTGGTGTACGGCTCAATTACTATTTGGTGAGTGGCTCAAGGGAAAACTAATTTTAAACAGGTTTCTATAAGTTGTCAAACATCTCACAATACCTTAGCCAATTCGATACTGAACACCGTCTACCACGGCTGCTTAACCAGAGGGGGATAAATGCGCGTCATCGCATGTTAAAAATAAGATTATCCCTGAGACACCTTCAGGCTCCCCCAACCTCACTTCGTGTTTCTGACTTTCGTTCCCATTATTAATTAATCCATTCCATTGTTTGGACGAGAATTAATTGTGTTCGATTATTTTCGTGATAAGAATAATCAAACTGATGCCGACCGCTAAACTCAGGGACTTCGCTTTTTGTAATTCTCCGTAATCAAGTTTCGAAAGTTCTTCATCCACGCGTTTGAGGACGACAGAAGGACACTTTGTAATTTTCATAACGTAATATTTAATAGTCAATAATTAGATCTGCTACATTGAAAAGTAGTTTAAGCCTTGGCATGAATTACCGCTTTCTTTGATCTTCCCCAGGAGATAAAAAGAGATACCGAGGCAAGAACAATGTTTGTCACAATTGCAGAGTATTCACCCCTTGATACATGAAAAGCCAATGCAAGAATCATCACTAATGCAAGAGCTCTTGCCGCTGTTACTGTAAGCTGCGGCATAATTCGTAGCACAGAAGGAAGCAGCAACCCCAGTCCTCCTAATAGTTCACTGACTCCGATGAATTTGATGAGACCCGACGGGACTTCGGTAACCCACGGCATTCCAACTGCGAGTTGGTCGATGTGAGTAGCTACCTTCGTGAATCCAGCCATTAGGAACATGGCTGCTAATAACACCTGTGCTACCCAGAGAATAACATTAAACACTTTTGCTGATTTTTGATTTGAATTTTCCATAGTCTTTTTGTTTTTGTTAGTACAAATAAACGTTGACTGTGGGCCAGAAGGCGATGGGGTAAATCAAGAAATAGCGTTGACAAATGTCAAGTGAATCACTTGTTGGCGTTCGTCGTTATTGTGCCATACTTGCCTTCAAGGAAGTCGTCATAAGCCTGAATTATTTCTCGGCAACTGTTCATCACAAAAGGCCCCTCGGTTACAACAGGCTCTGTATACTCGCTGCCTCCAAAGATGAAGGCATGAACTTCAACAATACCTGGATTATATAAGTGAATTGTCGCGCTATCATTTGACAATATCAATAAATGACTCTTTCCGGTTACTTCGTCATTGATATGGATTTCTCCGTCTGGGACAAACACAGCATACTCCAGATCAGGCTTAGTGTTGTATGAAAACGATGATTTTGGATTGAGCTTCACATGAAAATTAAACTCGTTTAGAAAAGTCTTGACTGGGGAAATGACCTCCCCTGATTTGCCTAACAAAACCTTCAATGATCCGGCATTATTTGGTAATTGCACCTCGGGAATATCATGGGGTGCCAGTGCTACGTATTCAGGATCTTCTTTCTTATTTACGGAGGGAAGGTTTATCCAAAACTGCATGGCATGTAGTACTCCACCATTGCGCTGAAATTCGCGTGTTGTTCCCTCTTCATGGATGATGCCGTTGCCAGCTTTCATCCAGTGGGCGCCTCCTTCATCGACTGTTCCCTGGTGACCGCGGCTATCGAAATGTTGGAGCGAACCACTAAGCACATAAGTTAATGTGGCGATTCCTCGATGGGGGTGTGCATTCAGCCCTCTGAGCTGATTGGTTGCCTGACTTTTTTGAACGGTAGGATATAAGTGATCCAGAAACACAAACGGTCCAACCTTACCACAATATTCGTTTGGTAGCAATCTGTTTACCAAAAAATCCGCAACCTTTACATTCTGTCCTCCATAGCTTACTCTGATTGATTTGTTCATAATCTTTCTCTTCTTTTTGCAAAGTTGCAATGCAAGAGAAAGTGATCAATTGATATAACCCAATAAATAGCCTTGACAAATGTCAAGTTGAATTCAATGAAACTGATTGATAGTCATTTTTACTTACTCATCAAATTCTTACGAATTCTACTAAGTGTTTCGGGTGATAGCCCTAAATAAGAGGCAATCATGTTCTGAGGAAAGCGCTGCAAGAATTGCGGATATGTATTGACAAGTTCGTCGTATCGTTCTTCACCGGTCATACTGATGGCCGCGTGTATTCTTCGTTGGGTGGCCATCGAAGCTTGTTTGTCCATGGCTTTAATGGTGAGATCAAACAGTCGGCTTTTATCCCTTAGTTCATAAGCGTCCGCTACTGAAATGATCAGCAACTCTGAGTCCTCAAGCATTTCGATATTGTAACGTGAAGGAGTAAGTGAGATGAAACTCTCTGCATCATTCAACCACCAGGATTCCAGCCCGAAACGAATGATGTGCTCATGTCCTTTATCATCCACCGAAAACATCCGCGCAGAGCCCTTGACGATAAACGCAACATATTTAGAAACATCGCCTTCCTGCAGAAAGTATTGCCGTTTTCGCAGGCGCTTTGGTTGAAATTTGGACTTAATGAGCAGCCTCTCTTCATCAGTCAGTTTCAGCTCTGATTTCGCCTCGATATACTCAAAAAGAGGTTCGTGCATATGAGCAAAGTTGAATTGATTGTGAAGTTCTAGAATTGACCCCGCCAATCTTTGTTTTTAATCAAATTTAGAGCTTGCGGTTAAGAAAGCAAAAAACGAGCCCCTCCTTTATTTAGAAATCAGAAATGGAGTTTCATGGATCTCGCTCTGATATTCTTTGCACTTGACATTTGTCAATGTACTTTTTTGGTATTTGTCATCGCTCTCAGCGATGCAATCATCCCATTATTGCATCATCAATTTCAACAGTCAATCATAAAACAAAACTATGAAAACACAAGAAGTATTAACCAAGACAAATTGGGCTATCGACCCAATGCACAGCCACATTGGCTTTAAGGTAAAGCACCTGATGTTTACCAATGTGCGAGGCAGTTTCACGGAATACAATGCCAGTATTTCTACCGAAGGCAGCGATTTTGCGACTGCAGAAATCAGCGTCACTATCAATCCAGCATCCATCAACACCAACGACAGCAAACGCGACGAGCACTTAAGGAGTGCAGATTTCTTTGATGTTGAAAAAGTTAAGGAAATGAATTTCAGGAGTAACACTTTTGAGAAGACGAATAGCGGTGACTATGTCCTGCATGGCGATCTAACCATGAAAGGTGTTACCAACCCGGTGAAGTTGGACGTGGAGTTTGGAGGAATTGTTAAGGACCCCTGGGGAAATGAAAAAGCAGTGATTAATCTTCAGGGAAAAATTAACCGCAAAGATTGGGGTCTTAATTGGAATGCTGCTTTAGAGACTGGAGGAGTTCTGGTAGGAGAGGATGTCACCTTCGACATAGAGGTGCAACTGGCAAGGATACCGTAGACAATTTGGAAAAAATTGAAGGGTGGCTTCGCAGTGAAAATCATAAAATTTTCACTGGGCCATCCTTTATAAACTGATTGAACAGACCCGGGTCCAAATTTCAAAATAGACTGAGAACATTAAATCTCTCGATTCAATGAATTTAGGACGCGCAACTCAAAGAGCTAAGCTATTTCAAAATTCGCTACTTGGTGAGTTGGGGATATGAATCTCAAAGGTTGTGCCCTGACCAAATTCTGATTGAACGGCTATACTTCCTTTCAATTTGGTAACTGTTTCTTTTGCGATATAAAGTCCAAGACCAGAGCCTTTAGCCTCTTCAGTGGCTCTGTAGAACATTTCGAAAATTTTACTTAAATGGCTTTCGGTAATTCCGATGCCATTGTCACTGAATTTTATAGTAGCCTCATTTGATGTCGTCAAAATATCAATGCTAAGAAAGGATGAAATTTTTCCAACATCTTGATATTTAACTGCATTGGAAAACAGGTTGTTCAAAAGGATTCCTATCCGTGAACGATCGGAATAAAAAACAGTTTCCTGTAAAAGATTAACTTCAATTCTCAGTCGCTCAAATCCGCTCAGCGACCCTAAGTTATTCTTGACTTCTTTGAGTAGATCTCGGAAATCTATTTTTTCAAGTTGAACCTCCTGCCTTGCATTGCGAGAGTAATCTAGAATATCCTTTATGAATCCATCTAAACGGTTGATGCTTTGGCGCATCATCGAAAGATAAGATTGGAATGCAGGAGAAGGTTTTTCCAGTTCAGCAACATTGATTAGGCCGAGGAGCGATGCAAGTGGCGCCCTTAAATCATGTGATACACTGTATACAAAACGATCAAGCTCGTGGTTTATCTTCTGTAACTCTTCAAATTGAAGCAAGAGGGCCGCTTCGGATTTTTTACGTTCGGTAACGTCGCGTATAATGGCGCAATTAAACTCTTGTCCTTCAAAAATGATATAGTTTGCAATGATCTCCACATCCAAAGAACTCCCATCTTTCTTGCGTTGCCTGCTCGGAAATTTCAAGGTTCCTTTTTCGCGTAGATCCTGCCAGTGCGCTGGCCAAACTTCCTTGTTATAATTGAAATCTATATCCGGTACTCGCAGGGAAAGAATTTCTTCCAATGAATAACCTAGAGACTGATAGGCGGCCGGGTTGACATCGGCAAATGATGCATCCGGTCGTATCCAGAAAATAGGGTCAGAGGAGTGTTCAATGGTGAAACTCTTCAGCAGGAGATTTTTCTGTGCGAGTTTTTCTGATGTTTGATCAAAGACCACGGAAACCCCTCGTTGTGCATTTCCTTGCTTATCCCGAAAAAAAATTCCTTGCGACTTAATATACCTGATTTCACCATCGATTGGTCTCACAATCCGATACTCGTCGTGATAGTCTCCTCGATTGGATTGAATGAACTGTCTATCTCTTACTATTTTATTTTCAACCTCATCAGGATGAATGATGCTCAAGTATTCATTTCGTGAAAGAACCCTTGATTCAATACCAAATATTTCTTTCAAATTCTCATCGCATTCCCAAGAATCGTTAATGAAATCGATTTGCCAGATACCTAAGCGAGCGCTTTTATGAGCTAGCTCCAGGCTCATCATAAGCCTCTTTGTTTCACTGATGTCAGTAACTACTGCCAACGATCTGACAACTCTACCGTGTTCGTCCAACTCGCCATTTGCCGACAAAAGGGTGTTCAGAACCTTCCCGTTCTTAGTAACAAAATCATATTCTATATTCGTTGCATCGCCACTCCGAAAAAATTCCGGGAAAATCTTTGTGATTGCTTTTTCCCTTGACTCTTCGGTAAGA